>NZ_JBFTNE010000067.1:0-40192 GCF_056397325.1 Cupriavidus sp. 05N39 | reverse complement strand
GCGATGCGAGTTTGGGTCCCGGCCGCTCTTTTCGCCGGATCCCGAGGGGGTGTCGCCCCATCCGGCGCGCCTTCTTTGCCTACTTTCTTGGCAAGACAAGAAAGTAGGTCGCCCCCCGCAGGGGGGTGAAACCGCCTTTGACTTTAAGCTTTTGAAGTTGAAGTTGAAGTTGAAGTTGCAGCCCTTCCCCAATACCCCCACCCCTACCCCCCCCTTCCCCCCTTCCCCCGCCGCGGCATCTCCGAATCCAACACCAACCGCCCATTAATCTTGCCATTCATCCGCGTAACATAACGCGTGCATTCCTCCATATGCGACAGCATCAGCGCACGCACCTTCTCCACATCGCGGTCCCGCGCCGCCGCCAGGATCTTCTTGTGGAACTTGACGTTCGCCGCGCCGAAGCGCTCGTGTTCGCACGTTGGCGTGTCGTTGCCGAACACCACCAGGTGCCGGATCATTTCATTGATCAGCTCGCAGCAAAAGCGCAGCATCGGGTTCGGGTTGGCGGCCGCCAGGATGTCGTGGAAGCTCAGGTCTTCCTGCCGCTGGTTTAGCGGATCGATCGCGGCGGCGGAGGCCGGGTCGCACTGGTCGATGGTGCGTTCCAGCGCGGCGAAATCCTCTTCCGTCAGGTGTGGCACCGCGCCCGCGGCCAGCTCGGGTTCCAGCAGCTTGCGCGCGGTGTAGATATCCGCGATACCGATGTCTTTGAAGAACAGGTAGTTCTGCATCAGCTGGAAGGTGCGGTCCAGTTGCACTTCCACGATTGTGCCGCCGCCCGCCGGGCCGGTGCTCACGCTGACCAGCCCCTGCACTTCGAGCGACTTGAGTGCCTCGCGGATCGTGCTCTTGCTCACGGAGAACATTTGCTGCAGGGCAATCTCGCGCGGCAGCTTGTCGCCGGGGCGCAGGTTCTTCTGCGTGATCAGGCGTTTCAGTTCTTCGGCAACCAGGTCGGCGCGTTTCTGCTTGCGAATCTCGATCGTCCTGGCGCCTTCGCCACGTAGCGGTGCCATGTTGTTTCCATCCCTTTGATTGCCGCGTGCCGCCGGTCCAGTCTGTTGCTGCCGGCCAGGCCACGCCGGGTCCAATTCTACAGGCTGCGATTGCCGCCGCCAGCGCCGCTGGTGCGCGTCGCCTGCGTACGCCTTGCTGCGTTTCCTCCTATTGACTTTGAAAGAAGCGCCTCCTACTATCGTCTCACCTATTTATCATGATAAATAGCATAAAAGGCTGGAGGATGTCCGCGCACCTGACGCGGCGGCTACCGGCCATCCTGGGTGGCTATCCCCATCGAGAGGRGTGAGACATGAATCGTCGTAACCTGTTGAAGCTGGCGGCGTTGTCCGCTGTCCCCGCCGCACTCGTGCACGCCCGCTCCGCGCTGGCGGCCGCGGGTGACGTGATCGAGCTTGGCTGCCCGGTGCCGATGTCGGGCCCCTTCGCGGCCAACGGCAAGTTTGCCGACCTGGGCATGAAGCTGGTGCTGGAGCAATACGACAAGGTGCTTGGCAAGAGCCTGCGCTACAGCGTGCTGGATACCGAAGGCAAGCCGGCCACCGCCGTGCGCAAGATGCAGGAGCTGGCGCAGAAGAACGCGGCGCGCTACTTTGCCGGCGGCATCCTGTCGTCGGAGTCGCTGGCCATGGGCAAGGAGGCGGAGAAGTTCGGCGGCGTATTCGTCACCACAGCCGGTGCCGACGAGATCACCGGCAAGGACTGCAACCGCGCCACCTTCCGCTGGTCCGTGCCCACCTTCGGGGCCATCGAGCGCACCGTGCGGCCGCTGATCGAGGCCATGCCCAAGGCCAGGCGCTGGTACACCATCACTCCCCAGTATGTGTTCGGCGAGGGCCTGCTGTCGGCGGCAAAGAACGTCTTCAAGGAAAAGGGCATCGAGCACGTCGGCAACAGCTATCACGGGCTCAACGAGAAGGAATTCAGCGGCTACCTGACCAACGCGCTGGCGGCCAAGCCGGATGTGCTGCTGATCCTGAACTTCGGCCAGCAGTCGTCCGACACGCTGCGCCAGGCGGCGAGCTTCGGCATGAAGAAGGACACCACGATCCTGGTGGCCTGGGCGTCCGGGCTGGAACAGTTCGAATCGCTGGGGCCGGAGTTGTGCGAAGGCGTGTACTTCGGCGCGCAGTACTGGCATGGCGCGGATTCGCCGCTGAACCGCGACCTGGTCAAACGGAGCAACGCGCGTTTCAAGAGCAATCCGAACTACAGCCTGGCCGGTTCCTATATCTGCACCAAGATCATGCTGGACGGCATGATCAAGGCGGGCACCGCCGATCCCAAGGCCGTGGTGGCCGCCATCGAGGGCATGAAGTACGACGGCCTGACCGGATCCGAGGAAGTGCGCGCGGCCGACCACCAGGTCATCAAGGACTACTACCTGCTCAAGGGCAAGGCGAAGAGCCGCATGAAGGACAAGGACGACTACGCCGAGGTGATCAGCGCCGGCAAGTCCTTCCTGCCCGTCGACAAGACCCTGTGCAAGATGGCCTGACGGGCCGCCTGCAAGCTACAGGCCGTGCGCCCCSGCATCGGGGCGCACCAGGGCCATCCTTCCCGTCCAAGCTTTCCGCTCAAGCCCATGAACGTCTACCTGTTGCAGGTGGTCAACGGCGTTGGCATCGGCATGCTCTACTTCCTGCTGGCAGTGGGTTTGTCGATCATCTTCGGCCTGTTGCGCTTCGTTAATTTTGCCCACGGTGCCTTCTATGCGCTCGGTGCTTACCTCTGCTTCCAGGCCTTGCAGCTTGGCCTGAATTTCTGGGTCGCGCTGGTCGCCGCGCCGCTGCTGGTCGGCGCCTTTGCCTGGCTGACCGAGAAGGTCATGCTGCGGCACGTGTACGCGCTTCCGCATGAGTTCCATATCCTGGTAACGGTCGGCCTCGCGATGGTGGCGCAGGAGCTGATCATCACCAGTTGGGGCCCGCTCGGCGTCAACGTGGCGCCACCCGAATCGCTGCAGGGCGTGGTGATGTGGGGCAGCTTCGTTTATCCGAAGTACCGGCTGTTCGTGATCGGCTTCACCGCGCTGCTGGCGGTCGGCTTGTGGTGGCTGCTGGAAGGCACGCGCCTGGGCAGCGCGGTGCGCGCGGGCAGTGAATCGACGGAGATGGTGTCGCTGCTCGGCATCAACATCTTCCGCCTGTTCAGCCTGATGTTCGCGCTGGGCGCGGCCACGGCGGCCATCGCCGGCGTGCTGGCCGCGCCGATCCGGGGGGCCGAGCCGTTCATGGGCGTGGAGGCGCTGGGCGTGGCGTTCGTGGTGGTGGTAGTGGGCGGGCTGGGCAGTTTCACCGGCGCGCTGGTGGGCGGCGTGCTGGTCGGCGTGGTGCAAAGCCTGATGAGCACGCTGTGGCCGGAAGGCGCGTGGCTGATGATCTATGTGGCCATGGCCGCGGTGCTGCTGCTGCGCCCGCATGGCTTGCTCGGGAGAGGATGATGGAGATGCTCAAACGCTATCGCTTCTGGCTGCTGGCGCTGGGCGTGACCCTGGTGCTGCCGCTTACGATGCGCTCCGGCACGCTGGCCACCGAAGTGCTGGTCTATGCCATGGCGGTGATGGCCTGCAACCTGTTGCTTGGCTACACCGGACTGCTTTCCTTCGGACAGGGCATTTTCTTCGGCCTCGGCAGTTATGGCCTGGGCATCGCGCTGACGCGCCTGGCGCTGCCTTTGCCGCTGGCGCTGGTGCTTGCCATCGTCCTGGGCGCGGCGGCGGCGGCGCTGGTCGGGTGGTTCGCCATTCGCCAGCGCGGCACGTACTTCGTGATGCTCACGCTGGCATTCGCGCAGATGTTCTACTTCCTCGCCTACACCACGCCGGACCTGACCGGTGGCGACAACGGCCTGCTCGATATTCCGCGCCCGCCGGTCTCGCTGTTCGGCACCCAGCTGGGCTCGCTGGCCGGGCCGTGGCAGTTCTACGCTTTTGTGGCGGTGCTGTTCCTGCTGGTGTTCTTCCTGGTGTTGCGTGTGACGGAGTCCGTGTTTGGCCGCACTTTGCTCGCGATCCGCAACAACGAGGAGCGCGCGCAGGCGGTCGGCTACAACGTCAGGTACTTCAAGCTGACGGCCTTCGTGCTGTCGGGGGCGATCACCGGGCTGGCCGGCGCGCTGCACGCCATGCTGATGGGCATCGCGCCGCTGACCAATATCGACTATCACACCAGCGAGATGATCCTGATCATGACGGTGATCGGCGGCACCGGCAACGCCTTTGCCTCGGTGCTGGGTGCGGCCTTCTATGTGCTGCTGTCGGACTGGCTGTCGACCTTGTGGCCGCGCTGGCTGATGCTGCTCGGCTTCCTGCTGATCGCGGTCAGCCTGTTCATTCCGCGCGGGCTTTGGGGCCTGGGAGAGATGCTGTGGCGCAAGATGAGCCGCGAACCGGCGAAGCCGATCGGACAGGAGGAACAGGCATGACAACGGCGATTCTGGAAGCGCGCGGGATTACCAAGTCCTATGGCAAGTTCAACGCGCTGGGCGGTGTGGACCTGCGGGTGATGCCGGGCACCGTGCATTCGGTGATCGGGCCCAACGGCGCCGGCAAGACCACGCTGTTCCATATGCTCACGGGCACCGGCACGGTGACCGCGGGAACCATCGTCTTCGACGGCAAGGATGTGACACGCGAGCCGGATTACCAGCGCGTGCAGCGCGGCATCGCGCGTTCGTTCCAGGTGACCAGCCTGTTCACGCATCTCCCTGTGCGGGAGAACCTGCGGCTGGCGGCGCTCGGAACTAGCCCGCGCCGCGCGATGGATTGCTGGCGGCGGCCGCTGGGGCAACTGGCCTGCGCGGATACCGTGGACGGCGTGCTGCAACGGCTGGAGCTGACCCGCGTCGCCAATGCGGAAGCCGGCACGCTGTCGCACGGCCAGCAGCGGCGGCTGGAAGTGGGCATGGCGCTGGCCGCAAGGCCGCGCGCCATCTTTCTGGACGAGCCGACGTCCGGCATGGGGATCGACGACCTGGCCGCGATGAAGCACCTGATTCGCGGTTTGAGCGCGGATCACACCGTGGTGCTGATCGAACACAATATGGATATCGTCATGGATATCTCCGACACCGTGACCGTGATGCAGCAGGGCAAGGTGTTGATGGAAGGCTCGCCTGACGCCGTGCGCAATGACCCGCGCGTGCGGGCCGCGTACCTGGGCAACATGATCACCGGAGGCGGCAAATGACGACGATGCTGGATGTCCAGGACGTGCACGGCTACTACGACAAGAGCCATGTGCTGCAAGGCGTATCGCTGGCGGTGGGCGCCGGCGAACTGGTCACCCTGCTGGGCCGCAACGGCGCCGGCAAATCCACCACCCTGAAGGCCATCGCCGGCGTGGTGCGTCCGCGCGGCGGACGCGTGCTGTTCCAGGGCCGCGACATCGCCTGCATGGAGCCGCACCGGATCGCGGCGGACGGTCTTTGCCTGGTGCCCGAGCATCGCGGCATCTTCCGTTTGCTGACCGTGGAAGAGAATCTCAAGCTCGGCGCGCGCAAGGCGTCGCCGTGGCAGCTGGACGATATCTACCGCATCTTCCCGCGCCTGCGCGAGCGGCGCCGCAACGGCGGCGCGCAGTTGTCCGGCGGCGAGCAGCAGATGCTCGCCATCGGCCGCGCGCTGATGAACCACCCGCGCCTGCTGATGCTGGACGAGCCGGTGGAGGGCCTGGCGCCGGTCATCGTCGAGGAGATCGTGGCGCAGCTCAAGATGATCAAGGCGGCCGGCGTCTCGATCCTGCTGGTGGAGCAGAACCTGGAGGTTTGCATGCAGCTGGCGGACCGGCATTTCATCCTGGAGCAAGGGACGGTGGTCTACAGCGGCAGCAATGCCGCGTTCCGGGAGGACGAGGCCGTCAAGGACCGCTATCTCGGCGTGGGCCTTGCGGCCTGATCCGCCGGACATCTACAAGCACGAGCATAAGCAGTGAAAGCKAGAGGAAGCACTATGTTGACGCAGCACCAACCTGCCCTGGCAAGCCTTCGCATTGATGGCGCGCGCCTGTGGGATTCACTGATGCGGCTCGCCGAGATCGGCGCGACGCCGAAAGGCGGCGTATGCCGGCTGGCACTGACTGAGCAGGACCGCCTCGGCCGGGATTTCTTCGTGGCGGAGGCCCGGGCCTCCGGCTGCGAAGTGCGGGTGGATGCGGTGGGCAACCTGTTCGCGCGCAGGGCGGGCAAGAACAACGGGCTGCCGCCAGTGATGACCGGCAGCCATATCGATACCCAGCCCACCGGCGGCAGGTTCGATGGCAACTACGGCGTGCTGGCGGGGCTGGAAGTGCTGCGCACGCTCAACGATGCCGGCGTGCAGACCGCGCACCCGCTGGAAGTCGTCGTGTGGACCAATGAGGAAGGCTCGCGCTTCGTGCCGGTCATGATGGGCTCCGGCGCCTTTGTTGGCGAGTTCGCGCTGGACGGCGTGCTGGGCCAGCGCGACCGCGATGGCGTTTCCGTGCGGCAGGCATTGGCCGCGATCGGCTATGCCGGCGGCGAGGCGGTTGGCGGGCGCCCGGTGGCCGCGTATTTCGAGGCGCATATCGAACAGGGTCCGGTGCTGGAGGCCAGCGATGTGCCGATCGGCGTCGTCACGGGCGCGCTGGGCCAGCGCTGGTACGACGTGGTCGTCACCGGGATGGAGGCGCATGCCGGCCCCACGCCGATGGCCATGCGCCGCGACGCCATGCTGGTGAGCGCGGAGCTGGTCGGCATCGTCAACCGCATTGCCATGGAGCGGCAGCCTCACGGACGCGCCACGGTGGGCTGCATGGAAGTGCACCCGAACTCCCGCAACGTCATTCCCGGCCGCATTGCCATGACGGTGGACCTGCGTTCCGACACGGATGCCACGCTGTCGGAGATGGACCGTGCCTTCCGCGAAGCCGCCGCGCAACTGGCCGCGCGTACCGGGCTAAGCATCGGCATCGAACAGGTGGTGTACTTCCCGCCGCAGCCGTTCGACGCGCGCATGGTGGCGTCCGTGCGCGCCGCCGCGCGGCGGCTGGAGCTGCCGGAGATAGACGTCATCAGCGGCGCCGGGCACGACGCGGTCTATCTCGCGCGCGTGGCGCCGGCCGCGATGATCTTCGTGCCATGCAAGGACGGCATCAGTCATAACGAGATCGAAGACGCCAGGCCCGAGCACCTGGAGGCGGGCTGCAATGTCCTGCTGCAAGTGATGCTCGAATCCGCCAACCTGTCCTGACGCCCGTCATGAAGATCCTGATCGCACGCCTGAACCACGAGACCAATACCTTTTCGCCGGTGCCGACGCCGCTGTCGTCCTTCGATCCCCGCTACGGGGAAGACGCTTACAGGGCCAGCAAGGGCACGCGCACGGCCATCGGCGCCTTCATCGACCTGGCCGAAGCGGCGGGCGCCGAACTAGTGGTGCCGGTCGCGGCCGGCGCCAACCCCAGCGGGCGCGTCGCGGCCGATGCGTATACCGCGCTATGCGACGCCATCGTGAGCGCGGCCCCCGGCTGCGATGCGGTGATGCTCGACCTGCACGGCGCCATGGTCGCGGAGAACAGCGACGACGGCGAGGGCGAGTTGCTCGCGCGTTTGCGCAAGGTGCTGCCCGATGTGCCGGTCGCGATTGCGCTGGACCTGCACGGCAACGTCACGCAGGCGATGATGGCGCACGCGGATATCGCCGTCAGCTTCAAGACCTATCCGCACGTCGACATGTACGAAACCGGCGAGCACGCCGGCCGCCTGCTGATGCGCATGCTGCGGCAACGGATACGGCCCGCGCTCGCATGGCGGCGTTTGCCGATGGTGACGCACACGCTGCGCAGCAACACCGGCGAGGGCGCCATGCAGCGCGCGGTGGCGGCGGCCCGGCAGGCCGAGGCCGGTGGCATGCTGGCGGTATCGGTGCTGGCCGGTTTCGGGCTGGCGGATATCGCGGCGCCTTGCATCAGCGTGCTGGTGGTGGCCGATGGCGATGCCGCGGCGGCACAAGCCGCGGCGGACAAGCTCGCGGCGCAGATCTGGAACGAGCGCGCCGGCTTCGTCTATGAAAGCGAGCCGCTGGCGGATTCCATTGCGCGTGCCGCGCAACTGGCGGCTGCCGACGGCAAGGGGCCGGTGCTGTTGCTGGACCACGGCGACAACTGCATGTCCGGCGGCACCTGCGACGATATGGCGGTGCTGCGCGAAGCGCTGCGCCAGGGCCTGTCCGGCATCGCGGTGGGGCCGGTGTGCGACCCGCGCGCGGTAGCCGCGCTGATCGAAGCCGGCGTGGGCGCCAGCGTCACGTTGCCGGTGGGCAACAAGGTGCCGCTTAGCCAGCTCGGCGTCTATCCCACGCCGCTGACCCTGAGCGGGAGCGTCTCCGCCATCAGCGACGGGGAATACGTGATCAGCGGTCCTACCTACCCCGGCCTGCGCATCCGCATGGGCCGCACCGCGCTGCTCGATACCGGCGCGGCGCAGGTGGTGGTGACGGAGACGCCGCAAGAACACTGGGACCTTGGCATTTTCACCCACATCGGCGTGGACCCGCTGGCGCAGCGCTTCCTGCTGCTGAAATCGCGCATGTACTGCCGCCCGGTATTCGTGCCGATCGCGAAGGCGGTGGTCGAGTGCGATGGCGGCGGCGTGACGAGTTCGCGCTACGCGCAGTTCCCGTTTCAGCGGCTGGCGCGGCCGGTGTATCCGCTGGATGCGGATGTCGCCTGGCGCGCATAGCCGCGGATTGCTGTCGGGGCGCCGCCCCAATCCATGCCTTAGCGCGCGCTGGCGAACCGCCTGTGCCGGCGCGTGCAGGTTCAGGCGGGGCGCCTTGTGCCAGCGGCGCGTGAGCGCCGCGCAGTTGCTGGCGCCGGCTTGTCCGGGCCGGATGCAGGTTCATCGAACGCATCCGCCGCCAGCAGCACGCCCGCGGAGACGATGTATTCCGCCGCGCTTTCAATATCCCCTTGCAGTGCGGCCCGTGCCGCCACGCCATCCTTGCGCTTGAGCGCCTCAACAAGCCGCGCGTGATGATTGACGGCCACCTGCTCGCCCACGCGGCGCGAGCCGGAGCGCAGGTCGTGATTCAGGATCGGGCCGATGCGCAGCCATAGTGCTTCGATCATCTGCAAAAGCATCGGCATGCCGGCGCCTTTGTAGACGGCGAAATGCAATTCCTTGTTGACGGAGATCAGCCGCGAGCTGTCCGGCTTGGACCGTGCCATCTCTTCCGCGAAGCGGTCGTGCAGGGCGGTGATCTGCACGATCGCGGCATCGCTCAGGTGCTCGGCCGCCTGCTCCGTCGCCAGCCCTTCCAGGTTGACCCGGATGCTGGTGATCTCCCGGAACTGGCTCACGCTCATGACCGGCACGCGCAGCGCGCGGTTCGGCGTCAGTTCCAGTGCCTGCTCCGCCACCAGCCGGTGGACCGCCTCGCGCACCGGCATCACGCTCACGCCCAGCGCGGCGGCGGTGCTGCGCAGCGAGATCTGTTCGCCGGGCATCATGTGGCCGCTGATCAACAGCTCTCTCAATTGCGCATAGACGTCGGCACTCAGCGTCTGGCGCTTCAAAGGGGTCACAAGTTCGGGTAGGGACATGCGGAAATCATAGCACATAGGGTATTCCCGATTTGCGATCTGTGATCACAGATATAACATGGCGCCAATGGAGCAATATCGCCTCATGGATGGAGCTGACGAATATGTGGAATGACAATTCTCTGGCGGGCAAGCGGGTCCTGGTGACCGCGGGCGCCGACGGCATCGGCCTGGAAATCACCCGCGCCTTCGCGCAGGCGGGCGCCAGCGTGCTCGTGTGCGATGTCCAGGGCGCCAGCCTTGAGCGGCTGGCGGCCGAGTTGCCGGCGGTGCATGGCTGCCGGGCCGACGTGTCGGGCGAGGCCGACGTGGCGGCATTGTTCGAGGCCGTCGACCGCACCCTCGGCGGCCTGGACGTACTCGTGAACAACGCCGGCGTGGCGGGCCCCACCGGCGGCGTGGAGACCCTGGCGCTGGCTGACTGGGAGCGCACGCTCGCGGTCAATATCACCGGCCAGTTCCTGTGCACCCGCCTGGCGGTGCCGCGCCTTCGCCGGGGGAATAACGCCGCCATCGTCAACCTGTCGTCGGCCGCCGGCCACCTGGGCATGCCCGGGCGCTCGGTCTACTCGGCGTCCAAGTGGGCGGTGATCGGCTTCACCAAATCGCTGGCGCTGGAACTCGGCGCGGACGGCATCCGCGTGAATGCCATTCTGCCCGGCGCGGTCGATGGCCCGCGCATTCGCGCGGTCATCGCGGCAAAGGCCGAAGCGCTGGGCAAGCGGCTGGAGGAAGTCACGCGCGCCTACACCTCGCAAGCCGCGCTGGGGCGCATGGTGACGGCGCGCGACATCGCCAACATGGTGCTGTTCGCGTCCAGCGACCTGGCCGCCAACGTCACCGGCCAGGAACTGGTGGTCGATGGCCTGACCCAAGCCCTTAGCTGAGCGCACCCCCACCAACCGATTTCATACGGAGCCCGCCATGGCAGCCCGATCCAAAGCCATCATCACCTGCGCCCCTACCGGCGCGATCCACACGCCCAGCATGTCGCCGCACCTGCCGGTAAGCGCCGAGGAAATCGCCACTGCCGCCATCGACGCGGCCAAGGCAGGCGCGGCCATCCTGCACCTGCACGCGCGCGATCCGAAGGACGGGCGGCCGTCGCAGGATCCGGAGCTGTTCCGGCCGTTCCTGTCGAAGATCAAGTCCGCCACCAATGCCGTGATCAACATCACCACCGGCGGCAGCCCCCACATGACCGTGGAGGAGCGCATGCTCCCTGCCACCACCTTCAAGCCGGAACTTGCGTCGCTTAACATGGGCTCGATGAACTTCGGCCTGTTCCCGATGCTGGAGCGTTTCAAGGAGTTCAGGCACGAATGGGAGCGCGAGCATCTGGAGAACAGCCGCAACCTGATCTTCAAGAACACCTTCAGCGACATCGAGAATATCCTGAAGATCGGCAACGCCAACGGCACGCGCTTCGAGTTCGAGTGCTATGACATCAGCCACCTGAACAACCTGAAGCATTTCCTGGATCGCGGGCTGGTCAAGGCGCCGGTGTTCGTACAGTCGGTGTTCGGCATCCTGGGCGGCATCGGTGGCGATCCGGAAGACCTGATGCATATGCATCGGACCGCGAACCGGCTGTTCGGCGACCAGTACCGCTGGTCCATCCTCGGCGCCGGGCGCAACCAGATTCCGCTGGCTACCATCGGCGCAGCGATGGGCGCCAACGTGCGGGTCGGCCTGGAGGATTCGCTGTGGATCGGCCACGGCCGGCTGGCGGCTTCGAGCGCCGAGCAGGTGCTGCGTATCCGCAGCGTGCTGGAGGCGTTGAACATCGATGTCGCGACGCCCGACGAGGCGCGCGAGATCCTCGGCCTGAAGGGCGCGGACAACGTGGCGTTCTGAGTGCCGGCGCCGCCTTGCGCGGCGCCACGCTGCTGCTGTTGCCGTTGCCTTCGAAAACAAAACATATACCGCCGACAGGAGACACCATTCATGTCTACCACCTATGTGCAAACCGCACGAGAAGCGCCGCTTGCCGATCAGCGCTCGCTGAACGCGCTGCTGTTCAGGAAGCTGATGCCGCTGCTGGTGCTGGCTTATGTGATCAGCTTCCTCGATCGCACCAATATCGCGCTGGCGAAGAGCCACATCGCGGTCGACCTGGGTATCTCCGCGGCGGCTTACGGCCTGGGCGCGGGCTTGTTCTTTCTCAGCTACGCGCTGCTGGAAGTGCCCAGCAACCTGATCATGCACAAGGTAGGGGCGCGCTTCTGGATCACGCGCATCATGATCACCTGGGGATTGCTGTCCACCGGCATGGCCTTTGTCAGCGGCGAGACCTCGTTCTACGTGATGCGCCTGCTGCTCGGCGCGGCGGAAGCGGGCCTGTTCCCCGGCGTGATGCTCTACCTGACATACTGGTTCGGCCGCAAGGAGCGGGCGCGCGCGACCGGGTACTTCCTGCTGGGCGTATGCATTGCCAACATCCTCAGCGGACCGCTTGGCGGCGCGCTGCTGCAAATGGACGGCGTGCTGGGCTGGCGCGGCTGGCAGTGGATGTTCGTCCTGGAAGGCCTGCCGGCGGTGGCGTTTGCATTTGTCGTGTGGAAGAAGCTGCCGGACGGCCCCGCCACCGCGACCTGGCTGTCGCCCGAAGAATCCCGCGAGGTGGAACGCCGCCTGGCGGCGGAGCAAGCCGAGGAAGCGGCCGCCGGGCACGTCGGGCATTCGTTCCGGGGCTGCCTGGCCGATCGCCAGATCTGGCTCGCGATCTTCGTGTACTTCTGCCACCAGATCAGCATCTACACCGTGATCTTCTTCCTGCCGGGCATCATCGGCACCTATGGCAAGCTGTCGCCGCTGCAAATCGGCCTGCTCAATTCCGTGCCGTGGATCGCGGCGGCCATCGGCGCGGCGGCGCTGCCGCGCTTCGCCAGCAACCCGCGGCGCTGCCGCCGCATGCTGATCGCGGGGCTTGCCGTCATGTCCGCCGGCCTGCTGCTCGCGGCGTATGCCGGGCCAGTGGTGGCCATGGTGGGCTTCAGCCTGACGGCATCGATGTTCTTCGTGGTGCAGTCGGTCATCTTCCTCTTTCCGTCGTCCCGTCTTGCCGGCGTGGCGCTGGCTGGCGGGCTGGCGCTGGTCAACACCTGCGGGCTGGTCGGCGGCTTTATCGGCCCGTCCGTGATGGGGGTGATCGAGCAGACCACGGGCAGCACGAAGAACGGCCTGCTGATCATCGCGGGGATGCTGGTGCTGGCTGCGATTGCCAGCACCCGGCTGCGCCAGGGCCAGGAAGGGAAGGCCGCCTGAAGCGTGTTGCATTGCGGGATGCGCGCGGCGTGACCGATAGTGCATCCGTTCCGGGTGGGGAGTGCGATCGCACGCGCACTCCCCGCAGGATTTCCTACACTGCAAGACGTTCGCATACTCTGCCAGCGGTCCCCTCGCTAGCCAGCAACCATGCCACGTCTTGTCTTTGCCGCCGCCATCCAGCGCCATGTCCCCAGCCCGGAACGCGAGGTCTGCGCGGCTACCGTGTGTGCCGCGCTGGAACGGGCTTTCAGTGAGCAGCCGGAACTGCGCGGCTATATCCTGGACGATCAGGGGCAGTTGCGCCGGCACCTGGCCGTGTTTGTCGATGGCTCCGCCATTCGCGACCGCCGCCGCCTGAGCGACCGCGTGGGCGAGAGCAGCCAGATCTTTGTGGTGCAGGCGCTGTCCGGCGGTTGACAGCGCAAGCTGCCGTTGGCAACAGGCTGACAACAGGCCGCTGACAACAGGGCGCCGAAGGCATGCCGCTGTAGACAGGAGTCCAGCATGAGCGATCAGCTTTTCGTTGGCACGCGCAAGGGCTTGTTCATATTGCGGCGCGACAGCGCCGGCGCATGGCGGCAGGACTCGGTGCATTTCCTGGGCGAGCCGGTCAGCATGGTACTGGCCGATCCGCGCGACGGCACCTTGTACGCGGCACTCAACCTTGGGCACTTTGGCGTCAAGCTGTGGCGGCGCAGGGCGCGCGGCACGGAGTGGGGCGTGTGCTCGGTGCCGGTTTATCCGCCTCAGCCGGAGCCGGATCGTCGCCACGAATCCGCCCCGGACGGCGTACCCGCCGCTGCGCAAACCGGAGATACGGCGCAGGCCGGCCCGCCGGCCCCGGTGCCGTGGTCCTTGCAGCAGATCTGGTCGATGGAAGCGGGCGGCACCGATGAACCCGGCGCGCTCTGGGTCGGCACCCTGCCGGGCGGGCTGTTCCGCTCCGGCGACGGCGGCGCGACCTGGGCGCTGAACCGTCCGCTCTGGGACCGCCCCGAACGCAGCGAGTGGTTCGGCGGTGGCTACGATGTGCCGGGGATCCATTCCATCTGCGTGGATCCGCGCGACAGCCGCCACGTCACGGTTGCCGTATCGTGCGGCGGTGTCTGGCAGACCCGGGACGGCGGCAAGAACTGGACCTGCACCGCCAGCGGCATGGTGGCCGACTACATGCCGCCGGAGCGGCGCGAGGACGGCAATATCCAGGACCCGCACCGCCTGGTGCAGTGCGCCGGCCATCCGAACGCCATGTGGGTGCAGCATCATGGCGGCATCTTCCGCTCCGGCGATGGCGGCGTGCACTGGCAACGCTTGCATGCCCAGCCGTCGAGCTTCGGTTTTGCCGTGGCGGCGCATCCGCGCCGGCCCAATACCGCGTGGTTCGTGCCGGCGGTGAAGGACGAATGCCGCGTGCCGGTAGACGGCAGGCTGGCTGTCACGCGCACGCGCGACGGCGGGGTCAGCTTCGAGGTATTCTCCGACGGACTGCCCGACGCGCCGGCCTACGACCTGGTCTACCGGCACGGCCTGGCGGTGGACCATAGCGGCGACCGCCTCGCCATGGGCTCCACCACCGGCGGCTTGTGGATCTCGGAGAGCGGCGGGGAACGCTGGAAGCTGTTCTCGGCGCATCTGCCGCCGATTTACTGCGTGCGCTTCTCCTGAGTCTTTCCAGCGCGCGCCGACGCTTTCGACTGCTGGACCGACCGCCAGACAAAGGATGCGAACGCATGGCTGAAGCAAGCGCGAAGACAACCGGAAAGGCCGCCAGGACGCCCGAAGCCGCCGGCGGCGCCATCGCCCGCATCGGCATCGGCGGCTGGAACTTCGCCCCATGGCGCGACAACTTCTATCCCGCCAGGCTGGCGCAAAGCCGGGAACTCGAATACGCCAGCCGCCAGCTCACCGCCATCGAAATCAACAGCACCTACCACGGCACCCAGAAGCGCAGCTCCTTCGCCAAATGGCGCGACGAGACGCCCGATGGCTTCGTGTTCGCGCTCAAGGCATCGCGCTTCGCCACCAACCGCCGGGTGCTGGCGGAATCCGCCGAGTCCATCGCGCGTTTTATCGATAGCGGCATTGCCGAGCTGGGCGGCAAGCTCGGCCCTGTCGTCTGGCAATTCGCACCCACCAAACAGTTCGACCCCGAAGACTTCGAAGCCTTCCTTGCGCTGCTGCCTGCCTCGGTCGAGGGCCGCGAACTGCGCCATGTGCTCGATGTGCGGCACGAGAGCTTCATGACGCCGGACTATCTCCAGCTTGCGCGCAAGTACAAGGCCGCCACCGTCTTCACCGATTCGGACAAGTTTCCGTCCTTCGCCGATCTCACCGCGGATTTTGTCTATGCGCGGCTGATGCGCAGCAGCGAGAAGCTGAAGACCGGCTATGCGCCCAAGGCGCTCGATGCGTGGGGCGAGCGGGTGCGGGCCTGGGCCTCTGGCGGCATCCCGGAAGACCTGCCGCGGGTGGACGGCAAGGCGGCGGCGAAGCGCAAGCGTGAGGTGTTCGTTTTCTTTATCAACGGCGCCAAGGAGCGCGCGCCGGCGGCGGCGCAGGCGCTGCTGGCGCGGCTGGGGTGGCAGGCGCCGCCATGGCAGGCCGATGCCAGGGGTGGATAGACGATGGAGGGGCGCAAGCCCGTTATAATCCGGCATGAACTCAAGCCCTACCCAATCCGCAGCGTCCGCCGCTGCCGGCGCCTCTTTCTCCAAACTGCCCCTCTCGCCCGCCACGCTGGCGACGCTGGAGCAGCTCGGCTACCAGACCATGACCCCGATCCAGGCCGCCAGCCTGCCGGTCGCGCTGGCCGGCCAGGACCTGATCGCGCAGGCCAAGACCGGCAGCGGCAAGACCGCCGCCTTCGCGCTGGCGCTGCTGAACCGGCTGGATACGCGCCGTTTCGACGTGCAGGCGCTGGTGCTGTGCCCCACGCGGGAGCTGGCCGAGCAGGTCACGCAGGAAATCCGCCGCCTGGCGCGCGCGGAAGAGAACGTCAAGATCCTGACGCTGTGCGGCGGCTCGCCGATGCGCCCCCAGGCCGACAGCCTGGCGCATGGCGCACATATTGCCGTGGGCACGCCCGGACGCATCATGGATCACCTGGAGCGCGGTACGCTGCACCTGGATGCGCTCAACACCCTGGTGCTGGACGAAGCCGACCGCATGCTCGACATGGGCTTCTTCGACGACATCGCCTATGTGGCGAGCCACTGCCCCAAGGAGCGCCAGACCCTGCTGTTCTCGGCAACCTATCCCGAAGGCATCGCCCGGCTCAGCCAGCAGTTCCTGCGCAAGCCGCGCGAGATCAAGCTGGAGGAGCAGCACGACGACAGCAAGATCCGCCAGCGCTTCTATGAGGTGGAAGACAGCGACCGCCTCAACGCCGTAAGCCTGTTGCTCAACCATTACCGCCCGGTCAGCACGCTGGCCTTCTGCAACACCAAGGCGCGTTGCCGCGACCTGGTCGACCTGCTGCGCGCGCAAGGCTTCGAAGCCCTGGCCCTGCACGGTGAGCTGGAACAGCGCGAGCGCGACCAGGTGCTGGTGCAGTTTGCCAACCGCAGCTGCTCCGTGCTGGTTGCCACCGACGTGGCCGCGCGCGGCCTCGACATCGCCCAGCTCGAAGCGGTGATCAACGTCGACGTCACGCCGGACCCCGAGGTCTACGTCCACCGCATCGGCCGCACCGGCCGCGCGGACGAGGACGGCTGGGCGCTCTCGCTGGCCAGCATGAACGAGATGGGCCGCGTGGGCAATATCGAACAGGCCATGGGCACCGAGATGGAATGGCAGCCGCTGTCCGAACTGGCCCCGGCCAGCAACGAGCGCCTGCTGCCGCCCATGGTCACGCTGCAGATCCTCGGCGGGCGCAAGGAGAAGATGCGCCCCGGCGATATCCTCGGCGCGCTCACCGGCGACGCGGGCTACGCCAAGCACCAGATCGGCAAGATCAACGTGATGGACATGTCCACCTACGTGGCGGTCGAGCGTTCGATCGGCCGCGAGGCGATGCGCAAGCTCAATGACGGGACGGTAAAGGGCAAGCGCGTGAAAGTGCGCATGCTGACGGAATAACGGTGGCGGCGACGCTGCGGTACCCGATGCGCGGATGTGGGGTGCGTACAGGCATGGCGCATGGCCATTGCCGCGCATCCCGATGAAAACGCCTAAGCGGCTGCAGCCGCTGGTCGAGGACGGCCTGGTCGACGAAGTGGTGCGCCAGCTGATGAGCGGCAAGGAAGCCACGGTCTACGTCGTGCGCTGCGGCGGCGAGATCCGTTGCGCCAAGGTCTACAAGGATGCCGCGCAGCGCAGTTTCCGGCAGGCCGCGACTTACCAGGAAGGGCGCAAGGTCAAGGGCAGCCGGCAGGCGCGCGCCATGGAAAAGGGCACGCGCTACGGGCGCAAGGTGGCCGAGGAAGCCTGGCACAACGCCGAGGTGGATGCCTTGTACCGCCTCGCCGCCGCGGGCGTGCGGGTGCCCAGGCCGCATCTGTGCTTCGAGGGCGTGCTGCTGATGGAACTGGTGGTGGATGCCGATGGCAATGCCGCGCCGCGCCTGAACGATGTGGCGCTGAGCCCGGAGCTGGCGCTGGAGTTCCACGCGGCGCTGATCGGGCAGGTGATCCTGATGCTGTGCGCCGGCGTGGTGCACGGCGACCTCTCCGAATTCAATATCCTGGTGGATGCCGAGGGGCCGGTCATCATCGACTTGCCGCAAGCGGTGGACGCCGCCGGCAACAACGATGCCAGCGTGATGCTGGAACGCGATGTGGACAACCTCGCGTTCTACTTCGGCCAGTTCGCGCCGGAACTCAACGATACGCAGTACGGCAAGGAGATCTGGGCGCTTTACCAGGCCGGCCTGCTGCATCCGGGCGTGAAGCTGACGGGGCGGGTCGAGGTGGATGACCGGCCGGTGGATGTGGAAGCCGTGCTGCAGGAAGTGGAAGACGTGCGCCTGGAAGAAGAGGCGCGCCAGCGGTACCTGCAGAGCGCGGAGTGACGGGGGGGTGATCGTGGCGCGGCGAGCCCGATGTTCGTCCGCCGCGCCTCCCCGGCCCATCGCATATCAGTGCACCGGCATCATCCGATCCGCACTACATACCCCTCTTTGGGCTCGCTCCCACTTGCCACCAGGCTGGCGATCCTCTCCTGCGCCGCGCCGAAGCCCTGCTCTTCGATCAGCGACAACCAGCCGTTGCCCGGCGCCTTCACGTGATCGATAAATGCGCGTTGCGCCGCATTGAAGCGCTGGTTCACGCCTTCGGGCCCCCAGTCGGCATTGCGCTTGCGGATTTGCACCGGCGCGAAATAGAACTCGGGCTTGGGTCCGGGCAGGCCGGTGTCGCGCAGGAAGTCCGTGTTCTGCGCCGAGCCGGCGAAGCAGTCGTACACCAGCGCGCTGCCGAAGTGGTGATGCACGCGCGCGCGCAGCGCTTCGTCGCCCGAGAAGTCCACATAGAGCGTGGGCTCGTCGTTGGCAAGCGTTTCCAGCGTGTCGTAGCTGACCACTTCCGCGTAGCAGCCCAGGCCCTCGACGAAGGGGCGGTTGCGCCCGGAGGTGATGGCCGCCAGCGAGATGCCGGGGAGGTCGCGCAGGCAGAAGGCGGTGCCGTAGGCCGTCTTGCTGGAGGCACTGGATACCACCAGCCGGGTCGCGCCGAAGAAGCGGTTGTCCTCAAGGAAGTCGGCCAGCATGAACGACGTGATGAACAGAGGCCGGTACAGCATCTGGTAGTTTTCCAGCTCCGGCGCGTAGGCGGCGTCGTTGACCACGCGGGTGTACTGGTTGTAGGCGGAGGTCAGCGGCCTGCGATGCTCGCTGCCATCGTAGAAGCCGCGCACGGTGACGCGCTCGGGCTGCATGCGGATATGGCTGGCGATAGGGAAATAGCCATAGAAGCGCTCGCCCGCCTCCACGCCGGGAACGCCGCTGGCGACCACGTCGGCGAAGCCCCACACCGGCATGTGTCCCCATTCCTCTTGCCCGGTGGGAAAGAACTGCCAGTAGTTCATGGCGTCGCCGAAGGCGGCGTAGGTGATGTTGTTGGTGGTGAGCGCGAAGCGGTCGATCTTCAGCAGGACTTCGCCGGGGGCGGCGTCGATGCGTTCCTGGCGCGCTTCCAGCCGGCTTTCGTTTAGGGCATGCTTGCGAGTCAGCAGGCGGATTACCCTGAGCGATTGTTCCGCATTGTCGCCTTGGCCCGTGTGTTCCATCTTGTCTCCTTAATTACCGTCGAGGTCGATGCCACCAATGTATCGCCGCAAGCCGGCCGCCGGGTTCGGAAACGCGGGTGCCGCGTCCGATGCGGCGCCAGCGCCGGCCAGGCCGCTGAAACGCCCGTCGCAGCGACGCGCACGCTTTACCGTGAACGCCATTTACGAGGCTTTTGTTCGGATATGGCGCGTGCGCGGCTGGGACGGCGTGACCACGCGCGCGGTGGCGCTGGAAGCCGGTTGCTCCGTGGGTACCCTGTACGAGTACTTCCCCAACAAGGAGGCACTGCTCTCCGGCTATGTGCGGCACACCATCGAGTCGATGCTGGCGCGCATCGACGCCGAGGCGGTGAACGCGGCCGGGCTGGACTGGGCCACGCGCATCCGGCGCCTGGTGCGGCTGACCTGTGGCGCGGACGATGCCGCGCTGGAGGGTTTCGAGCATGAGATGCTGATGCTGGAGGCGCGCATCGCCGAGACCAAGCATCATCGCCGCGTGTTCGACGAGTTGTGCGCGACCTGGCAGCAAACGCTGGCGGCATGCCCGGATCTGCCGCGCGCGCCGGATGCCGCCACCGTGCAGAGCCTGCTGCAAGCGGTCTGGGGTGCGCGCCGCTATCGGCTCTTGCTGCAGGCCGACGAGTCATCGCGGGCGGCGTGGGTGACGCAGATGGAGCGGCTTTGCCTGCTGGCGCTGGGAGATGCGCCGCCGCTTGGCGCCGATGTTACTGATCGCTCCTGAACCCCACCTTCTTGTGCGTGCCGTCGCAGAACGGCTTGTTGCCCGAGTGGCCGCAGCGGCATAGCCAGGCCTCGGTCATGCGGTTGACGGTTCTGCCGGTGCCGCTGATGACTTCGAGATTGCCCTTGATGCGCAGCGGTCCGTTGGGAATCGGGTGGATATCGAGCGGCCCGTCGCGTTGCGCCAGCGGCGCCGATTCCACGGTGGCGGGCTCGCCGCTGGCGGTGAAGCCCGCGCCGGCGTGGCTGGTGTCGCAGAAGGGCTTGTTGCGCGACGCGCCGCAGCGGCACAGCGTGAGGCGAAAGCCGGCGGGCTGGCCGTCAATGGCGATGGCGGCGCGCAGCGCCAGCGGGCCGTTCTCAAGCACGCGCGCCACGTTGACCAGGGGCGCGGCCTCGCCCGGGGAGTCGTCGCGGGTCTGGTAGCCGATCGCGCCTGACGGACAGTTGTGCGCGATCTCGGCGATTTCCTCGGCGGTGGCGTTGTCCGGATGGATCCACTGGCCCTCCACGCCGGGTACGAAGACGTCCGGGCGGTCCAGCGTACAGTGGCGCGAATGGATGCAACGGCTGTCATCGAAGAGGACGATGACGCGCTTTCCGGCAACGGACTCGGTGGCCATGGCTGGCCCTCCTGCGCAGTGCGCGCGCCATATAGCGCGCTCCCTCTCCTTTATAGCGCCTGCCGGCGGGTTTGCGCAGCGCTTTTCGGCAGCTTTGTCTTTTTACAAAGATTCGTGTGCGTCACCCTGTAAGGCGCGCGCGGGGGATGCTAATCTGAAAGCTACAGGCAGCGGCGCACGCGCAGGTGCCCTGTCAGGCGCTCCCGCTATTCCGCGCGGGTCTGGTTTGCAATCCTTTGGGATCGAACAAGGAGTGGGTATGAAAACTGCAAGGCAGGTTCTTGAGTCCAAACCAACCCAGGCTATCTACAGTATTCCTCCCGGCGCCACGGTTTATGCCGCGCTGCAGTTGATGGCGGAGAAAGGCATCGGCGCGCTGCTGGTGATCGAGCGCGGCGAGAGCCAGATCGTCGGCATCCTGAGCGAGCGGGACTATGCGCGCAAGGTGATCCTGATGCAGCGCACGTCGCGGGAGACGTTTGTGCGCGACATCATGACGTCGGCGGTGATTTATGTGCGGGGGGATCAGAGTACCGATGAGTGCATGGCGTTGATGACCCAGCATCGGTTGAGGCACTTGCCGGTGATGGATGGGGACAAGCTGATCGGGATGTTGTCGATCGGGGATCTGGTGAAGGATATTATTTCGGAGCAGAGGTTCATTATTGAGCAGCTGGAGCATTACATTACGGGGACCGCGCATCCGCAGGTTTAATTGGAGGCTGGCCGAGGGCAATGTCAAAGGCTTGACGTAAACGACAGTTTCACGCCCCCTGTGGGGGGCGGCTTACTTCTCGTCTTGCCAGGACAGTGAGGGAAATCCCTCGGCGCGGGCGTTCCCCTTGGCAGCCTGGATCTGCTGTCCAGGCGTGGCCAACCGGGAGCGTCAGCGAAGCGTTCAACAAAGGCGTATTCTTTGAATACGGTGCCGGATGCAACGCGCGGCCAGGCTGGCAAGATGGCCTTCAGGACGTTTTCAGTCACGGCACAAAATGTACCGCGGTGGCGACATGAAGCGTGTTCACGCACTGATTGTGACTTGCGCCATGTTGGTCGCCTGTGTATCGACGGGCATCGACGTGAAGCAGGAGCAATTGTCGGACTTCATGCTCGGTTTCTCCACCCTTGACGACGTGACGGCGCAGCTTGGGGCGCCTACATCCCAGGCGGCACTGAATAACGGATCAACGATACTGATCTATTCATTTGCGACCTCCCACACCCACCCTGAGAGCTTTATTCCGTTCATTGGTCCGCTCTTTGCCGGAGGGGAGATCAGATCGTCCACGGTCCTTTTCGAGTTCGACGAGAACGGTGTCCTCAGGAGTCAACGCAGGGCAACGTCGAGTGGTGTTTCAGGGTTGAGCGTATTGCCTCCCGGCATGCTGCAATAGGCGCTTGCCGTCATGGAATGGTCCGCGCAGGCTTCACTGCATCTGACAGCTGAAGCCCATCCAGCTGCTTAAAACTCCCGAATCAATGCCTCTGCCATCGGCCACGCGCCATATCCATCGGCCGGCGAGAGATGGCCAACTTCGCCGGCGTCGACGAAGCGGCTGCCCCAGGCCTGCGCGAGCTCGCGGATTCGCTCGAACTCACCGATAGGGTCGTTGCGGCTGCCGACTACGATGCTTGGAAACGGCAGGCGCTCGCGCGGCACCGGTGTCCAGCCATTCGTTGCCAGCGTCTGCGGATCGGAGTAACCGGCCGGCAGCGGCGTGTCGTAATCGGGGGGCGCGGCCAGCAGCGCCCCCTTGATTTCGCGCTTCGTTTGCTGTGCCCAGTGAACAGTGATCAGAACCCCGACGCTATGGGCAACCAGGATGATCGGGCCATCGATGCCGCTCACGACGCGATCGAGGTTGGCTACTCGCGCGCTGCACAGCCTCTTGTCCTGGTCGATCTGGGGCACGATGTGCGCCGCGCCTCCAATTTCCTGAATACGCTCAGCCAGCAGCGTTTGCCAGTGATCCGGCATGTGATCGCGAAGGCCAGGGACAATCACAACCGTGGGCAGCTTTCTGGAGGTCATGGATCCGGGTTCCTCGTTAAGTTTGGATGTCTTGCCGAAGCCGCCATCCAGAATCAAGCAGTGGCGAGCCGTCGAGCGTGGGGACGCGCCGGACGGCGCGCGCGACATCTTCAGAACGGACGATCGCCCTTGATGGTGGCGCGCTCCATCCTGCGCGGCGCCGGCCAGTAGTCGCTGACCGCGTAGTGCTGTGTCGCCACGTTGTCCCAGATAGCGACACTGTTCGGCTTCCAGCGAAAGCGCACCTGGTACTCCGGAATCGCCGCCTGGCTGAGCAGGTAGTTCAGCAGCAGGCTCGCGCCCGGGGTCTTGTCCTGCCCGACGCGCACATTCTCCGGTGTATGGTAGTTGATGAAGTGTGTCGCGAACGGCCCCACGTACAGGATCTTTTCTCCCGTCTCAGGGTGCGTCCTGACCACCGGGTGGTCCACCAGCGGGTTCTTCCGCACCAGTTCCTCCCGCTCCTCCGTCGTCATGATCGCGCCAAACGAATGCTCGATCCCGTGCTTGGCACGCAGGCCCGCAATCTTCTGCTTGATCTCTTCCGGCAAGTTCTTGTACGCGTCCACCATGTTCACCCAAATGGTGTCGCCACCCACCTCCGGACACGAAATGCAGCGCAGCACCGCGCCCTTGGGCGGGCTCGCCCGCCACGACGCATCGGTGTGGTAGGTGTTCTCGAAGTGGTCCCGCTTGTCACTCTTGTAGATCTCGATCAGGCCAGGGTATCCCGGCACCGTATTGTTGACAGGGTGGTCTTCCAGGTCACCGAAGCGCCTGGCGAACGCAACATGGTCGGCGCGTGTAATGTCCTGGTCCCGGAAGAACAGCACCCGGTGCTTCAACAGTAGTGCCTTGATCTCGGCGAACAGCGAATCGTCCCGCGCCACATCGGCGAGACTCACACCCGACAGTTCGGCACCAATCGAGCAGGTGAGCGGATTGATATGCATGGCGAATTTTCCTTTGGCGTATGAGTTTGACAGGCCCGCCAGCGGGCAGCGGATAGCTTGGATTTGATTGTCGGCACTAGCCGCCTCACGCGCTTGACCCATCGCGCCACAATTTGGCGAGTCGCGCCAATGCCCTTTCAGGGGCCAATTCGAGCCAATTCGCGCGGGTGGGGATTCGTGGCCTGGCGATCAGTGGCAACTGGCCAGTTTCACCAGTTAATCGGCAATGAGCACGATCTTGCCCATGTGCTGGCCGCTCGCGATGTACGCGTAGGCGTCGGCGATCGAATCCATCGGGAAGGTTCGGTCGATCGGGAGGCGGAGCTTGCCTTTGCGGAAAAACGGCAACAGGTCGCGTGCGCATGCCTGGATGCAATCGAGACGTTCCTGCTCGGTGCGCGTGCGGAACGTCGCACCGATCAGCTTCAGGCGATTCAGCCACAGCAGGTTGATATCGACCTGTGCAGTGCTAGCCCCACCCAGTCTCGCGAGATTGACCAGGCGCCCCTTTACCGCGAGGCTCTTGATGTGGTCCTCGAATACCGTGCCGCCGATGGTATCGATGATGACGTCCACGCCACGCTTGCCGGTGGCCGCCATGATGGTTTCCACTTGCGAATCACGGGATGCATTGATGCCAGCGTCCACCCCGAAGCCCGCCAGGCGGTCCAGCTTTGCCGCCGACCGCGACGAGGCGATCACAGGGCTGGCACCCAGTGCGGCCGCAATCATGATGGCGGCCATGCCCACACCGCCGGAGGCGCCATTGATAAACACCGATTGGCCTGCTTTCAGTTCGCCGTTGGTGATCAGCGCGTCATGGGCGGTGATGAACACATTGGGAAAGGCGGCCGCATCGATCCACGAGACATCCTCCGGGACCGGCATCAGCGCCAGCGGGGCGGCGACAACATATTGTGCGTGGCAGCCGCGGCCATGGCCCATCACCCGGTCGCCTTCACGCCAGCCGCCGACCTGCTCGCCGACGCGGACGACCTCGCCCGCAAACTCGACGCCAGGGGTCATCGGGTTGCCAGCCCGATGCTCCCGCATGTACTTGATCTCGCCAAAGTTGATGCCCGACGCAAAGACCCGGACCAGCACTTCATTGGGACCCGGATTCGGAACGGGAATATCCTGCACCTCGAGCCGGCCACCGTCGGCGCCTGGTATTACGCGTACTGCTTTCATCCTGTCTCCTGTTTAATGGCCCAGGAGACCAGACAAATGCACGGCCATCGCTCCTGAGCCCTGACGCTCAGGGATTCTCGGCAGTTCCACCCTCGGCCGCTTGACGGGACGCGCCACAACTTGGCCAATCGTGACAGCCATGCACGGGTGGGACCCGAGCAGCCGTCAGTCAGATGGCGGGCATGGATGGCGAGTCTTGATGGTGAGTATCGATGGGTGGTGGCTGGCCCGGGGTATCGATGCGGATCAGCCGCTCAGGGGGAGGGCCACAGTAGTGACAAGGCCCGCCCGGTCACACGAGCAAGTCGCCTCGCCAGCGAGTCGGCGACTTGCCAAATTGCGCGCTGAACCAGCGAGAGAAGGTACTTACCTCGGAGAATCCAACCAGGAGCGCGACCTGGGACACGGGATATCGCTGGTCCCCAAGGTAGCGGATGGCCAGGCTGCGCCGGACCTCGTTCACCAGGGAGGAGAACTCTTCGCCTTCCTGTTCGAGCCGGCGTTGCAGCGTGCGGGCGCTCAACCCGAGCTTCTCGCCGACCTTGTCAATGCCGCTTCGCCCCTGCGGCAAGAGCAGGTGGACCGCGCGGCGCACATTGGACGCCATGGAAACCTGTCTGCCGAGCAAATTCTGGTCGAGCAACTCCTTGGCGTAGCGGGATAGGTTCACGTCGCCCAGCGGATTGCGCCGGTCAAGGTCCTGACGGTCCAGGATGATGCCGTCAAAGTCGCAGCCAAATTCGACTCTCGTGTCGAACAGCCGATGGTGGATATGAAGACTTGCRGGCGCGAGATGCGAGAAGTGTACGCTGCGCGGCTTCCACCTTCCCCCAAGCATCGATTTCATCAGGCACAGCAGCGCGCCGACCGAAAGCTCCACAGGCTGCCTGCCAGGATTCGGCCTTTCCGTAATCAGCTGCTGATGGACGATGGCGATATCATCGATTTCCTCAACGTGGACGGTAACGGATTCGCTCAGCAGGTGACGATACGTCTCCAACTGCCCCAGTGCATGACGCAGCGTCGGCTGGTGCTGGAGCAGCAGGCTGACGGGACCGAAATCGGACAGCCGCCAGGCTTCGGCCATCAGCAGGCCGACGGAAGTGCAACTGGACGCCTGCTCGGTGGATTCGAGCACCTTTGCCAGCCATGACTCCGGAACATGCAGGTCCGGCGAAAGGATACAAGACCGGTCGGCCCCGACGTGGTGGATCATGCGCTCCGGGTCGACACCCAAGGTCCGGGCAATCTCGGAGTACTTGACCAGGAGGGCGCTGCGAATCAGAGTACTCATGTGATCACTCGGGCGAATCCTTTGGCGGCTGAATCCTTGGCCGCCCAGGCGAGGAGCTACTGCGCATACAATTCATCACTGGCCGGCGGCGCGGCGTTGCAGCCGCGTTGTTGCCGCTGACGGTATCCAAGCGTACGGGCCGTGTCAAGCCTGCTATATCTTAGTAGTTGGCCCGTCGCCCGGACCCGCGCTCAGAACGTCTTGCGCAGGAAGCCCTGGTTGCCGCCGTTGCGATTTGGCGCGAAACCGTTCTCCTGCAGGGATTCCTCCACCGTGTCGTAGAAAACACCGATCCTGGAGATCTCGCGCGCCTGCTTCGCGGTGGCGATCTCGCGGCCGAACTCGCGCGAGATGCGCACCAGTTGCTCGATCTGCTTCACGGTGCTGATTTTCTCCGTGCGCGACTGGTTCCACAGGCAGTCCTCGGTGCCGCAGCGCACGTGCAAGCCCATGGCAATTCCCATCATGTTGACCGGCAGCACGTTGCGCACGTTGCTTTCCACCGTGACGACCGCGCCATCGGGCACCGCGCGCATGAAGTTGCCGAGGCTGTAGACATTGGGCGTATCCATGCCGCCGGCGATGGCCACCCAGTTCATGACCAGCGGGCCCTTGTAGAAGCCGCGGCGCATCAATCGCTCCACCGACTCGAAGCTGTTGAGGTTGTAGCACTGGAATGCACTCTGGATGCCCTTGGCCGTCAGGCGGCGGACGTGCTCCTCCACCCATCCTGGCTGCGCAGGCACTGTCATTTCCTTGTAGGCGCCGAAGATGGCAGGGTTCGCGCGCGAGGTGCCCGCGAAATCCGCATCCTCGGCCTGATCGGTGACGTTCATTTGCGAGGTGTTGACGGTCACCGTGACCTGGTCCGGCGTGGGCTCCAGGTCGGCCAGCATGTGGCGGGTATCGTCAGACAGCCACTTGGCGGCCTGGCCATCGTTCTCGGGGGCGAAGGAGATGGAACCGCCGACCTGGATGATCATCTCGGGCACCGCCTTGCGCACGCCGGCGATCAGTTCGTTGAACTTGGACAAGCGCTTGCTGCCCCGGCCATCGAGTTCACGCACGTGCAGGTGCAGCACCGTGGCACCGGCGTTGTAGCAGTCCACCGCCTTCTGGATCTGGTCTTCCATCGTGACCGGGATGTCCTCGGGAAAGTCGTCAGGCAACCAGCCGGGTGCATAGGGCGCGGCCGTGATGATCAGGGGCTGCTGGTTTTCGGGGAAGAAGTGGCCGTCGAGGAAATTCATGGTGGTTCTCCAGGGGGAAGGGCTGCTATCGGTTTGGTCCCCTGAGTATCTTGGGCACAAGCCATTCCCGCTTGCTAATCCGGGACATTCAATTGCTTACTTGGGACAAGGGCCAGCCGGCACACCGGTTGTCGCGATCCGCAAGATTCTGTCGTGCGATGCAAAGCGCCCGGATGAGCGAGCCCACTAGAATTTGCCCGAAGGCCATATCAGAGCCGGGCCGCAGCATCGAAGCATGCCGGTTGGCCCAGGAGCCAAGAGACTCTACCAACACAACTGGAGCGAGACATGCGCATCCCCCTGATTGCACGCCAGACGCTGGCGCTCGCGATTGCAGTCGTCCCACTGCTGTCGACCGCGCCAGCGGCGAATGCCGCCGAGTGGCCGGCCAAGCCTGTGCGGATCATCGTTGCCGCACCGCCGGGCGGCACGGCCGATATCGTGGCGCGCCTCTTCGCGAATGCGCTGCAAAGCCCGCTTGGACAGACCGTGATCGTCGACAACAAAGCCGGCGCGGCGGGAACCATCGGCGTCCACGGCCTGCTGTCGGCGCCACGGGACGGATACACATTCCTGCTGATTCAAAAGGGCATTGCCTCGGAAGTGCCCCACGCCATGCATGTGTCTTACGATCCGTTCAAGGACATTGTTCCGATTGCGCAGCTTACCCGGCAGGGTCTCGTGCTCATCGGCCATCCCGGCCTGCCCGCGAAAAACCTCGGGGAACTGATCACGTATGTCAAAGCGAATCCGGGTAGGGTCGACTATGCGAATTTCGGTGTCGGCCTGCGTGGCCAGACCATCGGCGTGCAATTCAATCGCCTTGCCGGACTGACGACGGGCACCGTGAGCTACAAGGGGTCGCCGCCTGCGCTGCAAGACGTGATGGGGGGGCACGTTCCGCTCATGTTCGACGGTCCGGCAACTTCGCTTCCGTTCATCAAGTCAGGAAAGCTCAGGGCATTTGCCATTGCCTACCCCAAGCGGATCCCCGCGCTGCCTGATCTTCCGACCTTCGCCGAACTGGGATTTCCCGACCTCAAGGAGGTCAGCTGGATGGCGCTCTGGTCGGCGCCGGGCGTACCGCCAGCCGCGGTGGCCAAGATGCGCGACGCCACGCTCAAGGCGATGCAATCGCGCGAGATCCGGCAGAAGATCGAAGACCTTGGCATGGAAGTCGGTTCACCGGCTACCAGCGAAGAGCTTTCCGTAGACGTGCGCGAATCCTACGAACGGCAGGGCAAGCTATTGCGCTCGATCAACTTCAAGCCCGAATGAAGATCCAGACGCGGCAGCGCTGGCGGGGGCTCAAGCAGAGTGTCAAGAAAGAGGGGGA
Organism: Cupriavidus sp. 05N39; assembly: GCF_056397325.1. Classification (NCBI taxonomy): domain Bacteria; kingdom Pseudomonadati; phylum Pseudomonadota; class Betaproteobacteria; order Burkholderiales; family Burkholderiaceae; genus Cupriavidus; species Cupriavidus sp. 05N39. The sequence goes on along the minus strand of NZ_JBFTNE010000067.1, from coordinate 11,696 downwards.
GTAAGCGATGTTGCACGCAAGGCCGGATTTTCCACCGGCGCACGTAAATTCCGGTAAGGGGTCGGACGGGATTGTGTCGCCGGAAACGTCCATCTGGTACAACCTGGAAGTCACCACGCGGCGTTTTCCCGGCAAGACCGCAATCCATTGCCATGGCCATGCGGTGAGCTTTCGCGATCTGCATGCGCAAGCGATGGCCATTGCGGGATGGCTTCAGCACGAAGCCGGCGTCAGGAAAGGCGACCGGGTGTTGCTGTATATGCAGAACTGCCCGCAGTTCATCGTCGCCTACTACGCCATCCTGCGTGCCGGAGCGGTTGTCGTGCCGGTCAACCCAATGAACAAGGCCGACGAATTCCGTCATTACGCTACGGATAGCGCGGCCCGGGTGGTCGTGTGCGCCGCGGACGCCTTCGATACAGGGATTAGCGCGGACCTGCTGTCGGCTGGCCAAATTCAATGCGTGCTGATGACCCGCTATGCGGCGGACCTGCTTGCTGCCGATGCAGCCCCCGAGCCTTCGCTGCCGGCGTGGATGACGGCGCAGTACGAACAGCCTGCGTGGGCTGCCGGCAAGGTGTCGCTTTGGTCTGACGCGCTCGCAGCGGGCTGCGTCCCCGCACGAGATGACGCCGAAGCCGGCGACATGGCTGTCATGCCCTATACCTCTGGCACCACGGGCGCGCCCAAAGGGTGCATCCATACGCATCGATCCGTCATGCATAACGCGATCGGCAATGGCATCTGGTCGGCATGCGAGGCCGGATCGGTCGTCCTTTCGGTATTGCCATTGTTTCACGTGAGCGGCATGCAGCATGGCATGAACGCACCGATCTATTGCGGGGCTACTATCGTGATGCTGCCACGCTGGGATCGCGAGGCCGCGGGCCGGCTTATCTCGCAGCATGGCGTTACCCACTGGATGGGCAATCCAACCATGGTGATCGATCTCCTTGCAAGCGCGAATCTCGAGCAATTCAATCTCACAACCCTGCGCCACGTTGGGGGCGGAGGCGCGGCCATGCCGCAAGCGGTCGCAGAACGTCTGAAACAACAGTTCGGGCTCAGTTACCTGGAAGGATACGGGCTGTCGGAAACAATGGCCGCAACACACAACAATCCGAGCCATCGGCCCAAACAGCAATGTCTCGGTTTGCCGACCTTCAATACGGAAGCCCGCGTAATCGACCCGACGACGCTCAAGGTATTGCCGGTCGGCGAAGTCGGCGAGATCATCGTCAGCGGACCGCAGGTGTTCAAGGGCTATTGGGGAAAGCCCGACGCTACACGGGATGCCTTCATCGAACTGGAAGGACGAACCTACTTCCGGACCGGCGATCTGGGCACCGTGGATGGGGATGGGTACTACTTCATCACGGATCGCCTCAAGCGGATGATCAACGTGTCCGGCTTCAAGGTATGGCCCTCGGAAGTCGAGAACCTGTTATACAAGCACCCCGCTGTACAGGATGCCTGCATCATCGGCACCCATGACGCCTATCGCGGGGAGACAGTAAAAGCCCTGGTGGTGCTCAAATCCACCGCGAAGGACACGACGCCGGAAGAGATCATCGATTGGGCCAGGAAAAACATGGCAGCCTACAAGTATCCACGCGTGGTGGAATTCGTCGATGCGCTGCCCAGGTCCAGCACGGGCAAAGTGATGTGGCGACAGCTGCAGGAGCTGGAAAAAAGCCGTAGCGCGGCCAGTGGAAAGTCATAACGCAACGAGCAATGCGCAGCAAGTGCAGCAGGTGCGGCGCATCGTCGGGGTGCGCCGAGGCATTGGCGGAACCTATGCAACACGTCGGTAAACTGATTCGCAGTGCCAGCCTGAACGGCTACATCGAGCTGGTGGAGTCGCTCGGGCGCGATCCCCACGCCTTCCTGCGAGGGGTGGGGCTGTCGGCGCGGCTGCTCGAAAATCCCGAGACGCCAATCCCCAGCCACGCCGTGCGCGAATTGCTCGAAGTCACCGCGCGCGCCACCGGCGTGGAAGACCTTGCCCTGCGCCTGGCGGCGCGGCGCACCTTCTCCAACCTGGGGCCCATCAGCCTGGTGCTGAAGGAAGAGCCGACCCCGCGGCAGGCGCTCGACACCTTGTGCCGCTACCTGAAACTGCTTAGCGCTACGCTGATCACGCGTATCGAGGACGCCGGCCAGTCCGTCATCATTCGTGAAGAGCTTCTGCCCAGCCCCGGACTGGCCACGCGGCAGGCGATGGAACTGGCGGTCGGCGTGAAATTCCGCATTCTGCGCGAGCTGATCGGTCCCAAGTGGCGGCCGCTGGAGGTTTGCTTCACGCATCGCCCGCCGGTCGATGCGTCGGCGCACCGCGCCTTCTTCGGGCGCAGCCCGATGTTCAATCAGCCATTCAACGGCCTGGTCTGCGCGGCGGCCGATCTGCAGATGCCGCGCACGCCCGACAATCCGGGCGCCGCGCGCTTCGCGCGGGACTACCTGGAGGCGGCGCTGCGGCACCGCGATGAAGGCGTCCGCGAATCGTGCCGGGAGCTGATCCTGGCCTTGCTCCCGGGAGGACGCTGCACTACCCAGCAGGTGGCGCATCTTCTGCGCGTCGATCGCCGCACGCTGCACCGCTACCTCAGCGCGGAAGGGCTGACATTCTCAGTCCTGCTCAAGCAGGTGCGCTCGGAACTGGTGATGCGCCACCTGCAAGAGAGCGACCTGCCGATCGGCGAGGTCGCCGGGCTGCTGGGCTTTTCCGCGCAGAGCAGTTTCAGTCACTGGTTCCACGCCGCCTTTGGCTGCAGCGTCTCGGACTGGCGCAAGCGGGTGGCTGCCGGGGCGTGACCACCGCAGGCGCCGCTTATGCTGGAACGGGTACGGCAAAAAAATGCCAGCGCCTTTCCGCATGCGGCTTCTCGCCAATTTCCTGTCCGATAGCGGGGAGAACGGGAAAAAAGCACCCATGATCCGGCAAGACGCTCACGCCACGCCGCATCACAAACCAACTTAGCCCCGCACTCGATATTCAGTCTCCGCATATAATTATGCGTTCACTGAATTGGCCCTTCCCGAGCCGCCCATGTGGCCTCTGCTGCTACCGGCAGCACCTCCGTCGCGCAGCACTGGGTACGCGTTCAATCAGCTGAATTCAATCTTGTGGCCATGTTCCACGCTGTAAGCGGACAAAGAGTGTGACTTGTTTGCCGTTGGGCGCAACGCTGGCTACTCATGCTTACGTGCCGGCTGCCTTTCGATGTCTGTTTCCGCTTCGCCTTCTTCCTCCGTTGCCACTCCTGTCCCTACCCCTACCCTGAGCCACCAGGCCATCATGCGCGTGATCGGCGGGATCGTCCTGTGCATCCTGCTGGCGGCACTGGACCAGACCGTGGTGATCCCGGCCGTGCCGGCGATTGCCAACGACCTGAACGGCTTTGGCCACCTGTCGTGGATCGTGACGGCCTACCTGATCACTTCCACGGTTTCCACGCCGCTGTACGGCAAGTTGTCCGACACGTACGGCCGGCGGCGGCTGCTGATGCTGGCGATCGCGCTGTTCATCCTGGCTTCGGTGGCGTGCGCGATGGCGGCCTCGCTGGAGCAGTTGATCCTGTTCCGCGCGCTGCAGGGCATTGGCGGCGGGGGCCTGATGTCGCTGGCGCAGGCGGCCATTGCCGATGTGGTGGCGCCGCGCCAGCGCGGGCGTTACCAGGGCTACCTGGCTACGGTGTGGGCGGTGGCTTCCATCGCCGGTCCGCTGGTCGGCGGCTGGACTTCGGATCATCTCTCGTGGCGCTGGCTGTTCTGGATCAATGTGCCGCTGGGACTGCTGGCGATGTTCATGTGCCATCGCGGCCTGAGCCAGTTGCAGGCGCGCGGCGGCGCCGCGCGGGTGGACTGGGGCGGCGCGTTGCTGCTGACCGTTTCCATCGTGGCCTTCCTGCTGGCGATGAGCTGGGGCGGCGATGTCTATGCCTGGCTGTCGCCGGAGATCGCCGGCCTGGCCCTGCTGGCAGTGGCGGCAACGGCCGCGCTGGTCTGGCAGGAGCGCCGCGCGGCGGATCCGATGTTGCCGCCGCGGCTGTTCCGCAACCGCGCCTATGTGCTGGGCGTGGCGGCGTCCGCGATGGCGGCGCTGAATATCTTCCTGTGCATCTTCGCCTTGCCGCTGCATTTCCAGCTGGTGCGCGGCGCCGATGCTTCGGAATCCGGCCTGCTGGTGGTGCCGTTCCTGCTGTCCACGGTGGCGGGCAACTTTATCGTGGCCGGGCTGGCGCCGCGCCTGGGGCGGATGCGCGGCATCCTCACCGGCGGTTTCATCGCGGCGGCGCTTGGCCTGCTGGCGCTGGTGGCGGTATCGCCCGGCACGCCGCTGGTGCTGGTGCTGCTGGCGATGACGGTGGCCGGCGTGGGGCTGGGCATGGCGATGGTGGGCACCCTGATGACGGTGCAGAACGTGCTGGAGCGCCGCGATACCGGCGCCGGCACCGGCGCGCTGCTGGTGCTGCGTTCGCTCGGCAGCGCCTTTGGCGGTGCGCTGGCCGGCACCTTGCTGACGCTGGAGTTCCGCAATGCGCTGCAGGCTTCCGGCGTGAGCCAGGTCCTGGACCTGGGCGCGCTGCGCCACGGCAGCGAGGCGCTGGCCCATCTTTCGCCCGCGGTGCGGGACGTGCTGACGGGCGGCGTGGAGTCGGGCTTCCAGCTGATCTTCGCCGTGGGCGCCGTCGCCGCCCTGCTGGCGCTGGCGATCGTGCGCCGCATGCCGGACGTGGAACTGCGCAGCAGCGTGACCGAGCACGCGGCCACGCTGGCGATGGAGTAAGCGGGCGGGAGGCGGCACGGGCCGCGTCCGGCACAACGCCCGCATCCAACCGGCGGCCAACGGCGTAGACTACGGACAGACCACTTCTGGAGTCCCGTTCATGCGCCGTCTTCCCGTTCAACGCTCACGCGCCTTGCAACGTACCGCCTTGACTGGCGCGTTGATCCTGGCCGGCGCCGCAGCTGTCGTCGCCACGCCGCGTCTCGCGCGGGCCGCGGATGCCCCGGCCGCCGGCGCGGCGAAACCGGCCGGCGCCTGCCCGGCATCGCTGAACTTCAAGTTCCCCCGCTTGCAGGACGAGGCACCGCAGGACCTCTGCCAGTACGCCGGCAAGGTCGTGGTGGTGGTCAACACCGCCAGCTACTGCGGCTTCACCCCGCAGTACGAAGGGCTGGAGGCGCTGTACGCCAAGTACCGCGAACGCGGGCTGGTGGTGCTGGGTTTCCCCTCGAACGATTTCTCGCAGGAGCCCGGGTCTTCCAAAGAGATCGCGGACTTTTGCTACAACACCTACGGCGTGAAATTCCCGATGCTCGGCAAGTCGCATGTGCGCGGCAGCGATGCCAACCCCATGTACGCGCTGCTGGCCAGGCAGTCAGGCACCACGCCGAAGTGGAATTTCTACAAGTATGTGATCGACCGCAATGGCCAGGTGGTGGGCAGCTATAACAGCATGACCAAGCCGGACGACCGGCAGTTCGTCGGCAAGATCGAGCAACTGCTGGACGGCGCGCGCTAGGCAATCGGCGCCGTTCCAGAGCGGTGCCCGCAGGCGCGGGTACGGGAACGGCGCGCCTCTCCGCCCTCCGGCGTGACCGGACCCGCTGCATCGGGGACCGATTCGACCACTAATTGACCGGCGTCAAGCCGCGCAAGCGCCGCCATCGCTACTTTCGCCGCTTTGGGGAGAGACAGACGATGGCCATCACGCTATACGACGCCGGCGGGCATACGTGCCTGCTGTTTTCCGACCTGGTCGAGGAAGAGCACGGCGAGGTGGTGCAGACCAACCAGTTCCTGATCGTCGATCACGGCCACGGCGCGCTGATCGATCCCGGCGGGCACATGACCTACGGCGAGTTGTACCTTGCCATCAGCCGCTACTTTCCGCCCAAGCAGCTCGACTACGTGCTGGCCTCGCATGCCGATCCGGATATCGTCGCCTCGCTCGGGCGCTGGCTTACCGCCTCCGGCAGCCGCATCCTGATCTCGCGCGTGTGGGCGCGCTTCCTGCCGCATTTCTGCCAGGCCGGCAAGACGGAAGGGCGCATCGTCACCATCCCCGACGCCGGCATGCCGGTGCCGCTGGGCAACTGCACGCTGCTGGCGGTGCCGGCGCATTTCCTGCACTCGGAAGGCAACTTCCAGTTCTACGATCCGGTCAGCAAGATCCTGTTCTCCGGCGACCTTGGCGCGGCCATGACCAGCGCGCGGGAGGCGGGCACGGTGGTGGAGGATTTTGCCGCCCACACGCACGCCATGCTGCCGTTCCACCAGCGCTATATGAGCGGCAACCGCGCCTGCCGGCTGTGGGCCAATATGGCGCGCGAACTGGATATCGAGTGGATCGTGCCGCAGCACGGTCCGTCATTTCGCGGCAAGGCCATGGTGGCGCAGTTCATCGACTGGGTGTCGACGCTCGAGTGCGGGCTGGACCTGCTGAGCCAGGACAATTACAGGCTGCCGCCCTTCGCCGCCGCGGCAGCCTGATCCGCGCCATCAGTCGCGCGCCAGCCCTTCGGCCACCAGCGCCTCATGCACCTTGGGGCGCGCCGCCACGCGCGACAGGTAGGACTGCAGCGCGGGATAGGGGTTGAGCGGCATGTGGAGGATATTGGCCCAGTTGACGATGGCGAAGCAGTAGGCGTCGGCCACGGTGAACTGCCTGCCGGCCAGGAAATCGCGGGTGGCCAGGTGCTTGTCGAGTTCGGCGAAGCGCGTGGCCACCTTGGCCATGCATGCCTCGCGCGTGCTCTCGGCGGTTTCCTTGTGCCACAGCCACGGGCTGAAGACCTTGTGCAGCTCGGTGGAGACCAGCGTCAGCCAGCCCACCGCTTCCAGGCGCTCCCTGGTGCCGGCGGCCGGCAGCAGCGCCCTGGCCGGAGCGAGGTCCGCCACGTATTGCAGCAGCGATGCCGCCTCGGTATGGCGCGAGCCGTCGTCCAGCTGCAGCAGCGGCACATAACCGCGCGGGCTGACCGCGTAGAAATCATCGCTGCCGTGCTCCGGCTCGGCCAGCTTGTGCGTGGCCAGGTCGACCTTGGCGAGGGTGAACGGCAGGCCGGCTTCGCGCAGCGCGATATGGACGGCCAGCGAGCAGGCGCCAGGGGTGTAGTAGAGCTTCATCGGGTTGTCCTTGGAGGTGGAATGGTTCGGCGTTTCGGGTTTCGCCGCCACGGCTTGTGGTGGCTGTGCAGGCAGTCTAGGATTGCAGTGATGCAATCACAATGCGTATGAGCGCAAGTCATGACTGCAAATTTGCAATGAACATGCCATATCAACTCTCCTCTCCCGACCTGGACATCGTGCTTGCGCTGGTACGCGGCGCCACGCTGGCCGAAGCCGGGCGCCGGCTCGGGCTTGATGCCTCCACGGTGTTCCGCGCGCTGCAGCGCATCGAGAAAGGCCTGGGCCGGCGCCTGTTCGAGCGCAGCCGCTCGGGCTACCTGGCAACGGAACTGGCGCAGCAGTTCGCCCAGCATGCCGAGCGCATCGAGGCCGAGCTGGAAGCGGCGCGCGCGCATGCCTCGGTAACGGCGGGCACGGTATCGGGCCTGGTGCGTATCACCACCACCGATACCGTGCTGCACGGCATGGTGCTGCCGGCGCTGGCGCCGCTCGGCCGCCGCCATCCGGGGCTGAGCTTCGAGCTGATCGCCACCAACGAGCTGGTCAGCCTGACCAGGCGCGATGCCGACATCGCCGTGCGCGYCACGCGGCGGCCGCCCGATCACCTGATCGGCAAATGCCTCGGCCGCTTGCGCGTGGCGGTGTTCGTATCGCGCGAACTGGCCGAGTCGGCTGGCGTGCCGGTCCCGGAGCCGGGCGCGCCGTTCGACGCGGCCGCGCTATCCGCCCTGCCCTGGATCGCGCCCGATGAGGCCATGCCCGATCACCCTTCGGTGCGCTGGCGGCGCAAGCACCTGCCGCGGGTGACGCCACAGTACCGCGTCAACAGCATTGCCGGCGTGGTGGAAGCGGTGGAGGCCGGACTTGGTGCCGGCGTCGTCTCGCTGATGATGGGCCGGCGCAGCGGCAAATTGGTGGCGCTCAGCGGCCCGCTGGACGAGTGCGAGACGGACCTTTGGCTGCTGACGCATCCCGAGTCGCGGCATCTGCGACGCATCGCCACCGTGGTCGGCCATCTTGCGGAGCATGTCAGGCTCGACGATTGAGACGGGCCACGCTCCCTGCGGCTTACGCCGATGCCAGCGCGGCGGGAATGGCGCTCGCGAGAAAATCGTAGACCGCGCGGATGCGCGCGCTGCCGCGGATCTCCCGGTGCACGGTGAGCCAGACCGGCAACGGCGGGATCGTCAGCTCCGGCAGCACGATCCGCACGCGCGGATCCCCGGCGGCGATATAACGCGCGGCAAAACCCACGCCCAGTCCGGCGCGGATCGATTGCCACAGCACGATATCGTCGTCGCTGCGCACGCCGAACGCCTCGCGCGAGACCTCGACGCCCATGGCGCGGAAGCCGCGCAGGATGGTGTCCTCGCGGTCATAGCCCACCAGTTCGTGGCGCAGCAGGTCCTGCGGCGTGCGCGGCACGCCCTTGCGGCGCAGGTAGTCGTCGTGGGCGCAGGCGCACAGCGGCACGCTTGCCACCTTGCGCGCGATCAGCGAGGCCTGGCTGGGCCGCACCATGCGGATGGCGATATCCGCCTCGCGCCGCAGCAGGTTGCTGACTTCGTTGGACGACACCACCTCGATGGCGAGCTGCGGCTCGCGCAGGCGCAGGTCCGCCAGCAGCGGTGGCAGCAGGAAGCTCGCCACCGCGCGGCTGGCCGACACGCGCACGCTGCCCGCGATGCCCGCCTGGCCGCGCGCCAGCGTGCGCGCCACCGCATCGGCGCCCTGCTGCATGGTGCGCGCATGCCCGGCGATGGCGCGCGCGGCGTCGGTGGGCTGCAGGCCGTGCCCGGTGCGCTCGAACAGCGGCACGCCGAGTTGCGCCTCCAGTTGCGCCACATGCCGCCCCAGCGTGGGCTGGCTGCTGGAAAGCCGCCGCRCCGCGCCCAGCAGGCTGCCGTTTTCCATCACCGCCAGGAAGGAGCGCATCAGCGCCCAGTCGAATTCTTCGGCCATGTCCTCTCTCTTTCCCTGCCGCTCTCGGTATTCAAAAATGAATTCGTGAGTTACCAGATCATGCAATTGTGAGGCAGCGGGGAATTGCCCACAATGGTCTTCATCGGGCCTGCCTGTCAGCCACGCCATCCCGGCGGGCTGCGCGGGACGGGCGGCAGAGCAAGGAGAACATCGTGAGCGAAACCGTATTGATCCTCGGTGCCAACGGCCGGCTCGGCCGCACCCTGGAGGATGCCTTTGCCGCCGCCGGCTGGAGCGTGCTGGCGCAGGCGCGCCGCCCGCTGGCCGGCGCCGTGCCGCAAGGCGTGCGCAGCCTCGCCATCGACGTGGCCGACACCGCGCAGTTGAGCGCCGCCGCGCGCGGCGCCAGCGTGGTGGTGAACGCGCTGAACCCCGTCTACACGGAATGGGAGCACCATGCCGAAGCGCTCGCGCGCAGCGCAATGGATGTGGCGCAGGCACTGGGCGCTCTGCTGCTTTTCCCTGGCAACGTCTACAACTACGGCGAATCCATGCCACCGCTGCTGCGCCCCGGCACCGCCGAGCGTCCCGGCACGCGCAAGGGCCAGATCCGTTGCCTGATCGAAGCGGCCATGCGCAAGCGCGCCCCGGCGCTGCGCAGCGTGGTCATCCGTGCCGGAGATTTCTTTGGCGGGCCGGGGCGCGGCTCATGGATGGACCTGGCGATCGCCAAATCGCTCGATCAAGGCAAGGTCGTCTACCCAGGTCCGCGCGACCGCGCGCACGCCTGGGCCTACCTGCCCGACCTGGCGCAGGCATTCGTTGCCGTGGCGCAGCGCCAGGCGGACCTGCGCGGCCATGCCGTACTGCATTTCGCGGGGCATACGCTGACGGGCGAGCAACTGGTGAGCGCGCTGGCGGAAGCCAGCGGCATGCAGCAAGCGCCGCGCGTGGGCGGCATGCCCTGGTGGCTGATCCGCGCCGGCGGCGCGGTAGTGCCGATGTGGCGCGAACTCGCCGAGATGGCCTACTTGTGGAAGGTGCCGCACGCGCTCGACGGCACCGCGCTGCAAGCGCTGGTGGGCGAATTGCCGCGCACGCCGCTCAGGCAGGCGCTGCGCGAGAGCCTTGGCGAACTGGGTTTGCGGGTGGCGGCCTGAGGGCGGTAAGTGTTATTGCGCCATGGCCTCGGCGCGCGTAATGACGCTGCCGAAATGATGCCGCCACAGCTTTACGCCCAGCGCGCCGGAAGGATCGAGAGATGAACCTACGGTGAGATCGGAAAGCAGCGTGGGCTGCAGCCCGGCATCGAACAGCGCGAATCCCGCCGCCAGCACGCATGTCTCCGTCTGTATGCCGGCGACAAGCACCCGCTCGGGCGCCAGCTCACGCAGATATGCGATCGCATCGCCGGACGGAAGATAGCCATGTTTCACAAACACGCGATCCGCCGGAATCAGGGGCGCATCGCCGGTGCCCGGCGCCCAGCCAAGCTGGCGCATGAATGGCGTGCGCGCTTCGTCATGGTGCTCCACGGTCGCCACCGAGGGCATCCGGCCCACCAGTGGCAGCAGGCCATCGATCAGCCATTGCGGCGGCGAGAAGGTGGGCTGGACATCGACGATCAACAGGGCTTGTCGCAAGGTACTCTCTCCGGCGGTCGCATCGGAATGCTTGGCCGACGAATTATAAGAGATGACCGAGACAGCCCCGTCCAGCGTCACAGTTAATCCAGCATCGCCGCCAGCGTCGGCGGCAACCCGTGATTCGGCTTGCGCGGAGGCCGCGCGAAGCTGCCCTCGGCGGCACCGACAGGCGCCAGCGCGATCAGGCTCTCGCAATGGCGGATCGCGCTCGACACGCCATCCACCACCGGCACCGGAATCCGGTCCTTGAGCGTGCGCGCCAGTCCGGCCAGCGGCGCCCCTGCCACGATGATCACATCAGCGCCATCCTCCCGCACCGCCTTCAGGCTCAGTTCCTCCAGCCGCGCCGCATGATCCTCCTGCACGCTGCCGATATCGCGCAATGGCTGTTGCAACGCACGCTGGCCAGCCGCGAAGTCAGCCCATTCGCCGCGACGCACTCGCGATACCAAGCCTCGATCCGATGCGAGATCGCGATAATGGAAAAACGCCGCCCGAGCAGGCAAGCGCTAGCCAGCGCCGCCTCCGTCATGCCCACCACCGGCACATTGAACAATTCCTTCAGCCCCGCCAGCCCCGGATCGCCAAACGCAGCCACCACCAGGCCATCGAACTGCCCCTGATGCTCCGCCGCCACGCAAGCCGTAGCGTAGCCCCCCACCAGCGCCTCGAAACGCGTCTCGATATAAGCCACGCCAAACTGCGCCGTCGCCATCGTCAGCGAAGTACCAGGCGAAGCCGTACGCGCAGCTTCCGCGCGAATCAGCTCGGTAACGCTCTCGGAAATATTAGGATTAACAACAAGAATACGCATGATCAAATCCGGAAAAATGCACCGCCTGTAAGGCCCCCAGGGGCCACCTATCACGCGATGCGAAGCGAGCCGTCAAGGTGTACCAGGCCGTATGGGGCGCCTCGTCGTCAGGCAAAAAGAGCGGAAAAGAGGGGGCCATGTTTGAGTATCGCCTTAAGGCGATGCGAGTTTGGCC
>NZ_JBFTNE010000066.1:0-40964 GCF_056397325.1 Cupriavidus sp. 05N39 | reverse complement strand
GACAACCGCTCCACCCAGCACTATGCAGTCCAGGACTACTTCCCGGCGGTACGGCACATGATGCGGGCGACCGTCATCGGCGACCGTCCGGTCTGAGCCGGGCATCCGGCTGCTCGTACCACGCGTACAAAACACGAAGGAGAACGCTAATGAAGATGCTGAACCATTTCTACATCAACGGCCAATGGGTCGAACCATCCGCCGGCAGCACGCTGGTGGATATCGTCGATCCGGCCACCGAAGCACCGGCCGGCAAGCTGGCAATGGGCACCGCCACGGACGTCCACGCCGCCGTCGCCGCCGCGCGGGCTGCTTTCCCGGCGTGGTCGGAAACCAGCCGCGAGGAACGTATCGCCCTGCTTGAACGCGTGATCGAGCTTTACCGCGCCCGCCTGGGCGACATCGCCGAGGCCGTGCGTGCCGAAATCGGCGCCCCTATCACGCTGTGCAAGAACGTGCAGGCGCCCATCGGGCTGGCGCAGATCCAGGCCGCCGTGGAGACGCTGCGCCATTTCGAGTTCGAAACCGCGCATGCCAAGAGCTATGTCCGGCGAGAGGCGATCGGCGTCGCCGCGCTGATCACGCCCTGGAACTGGCCGTTGAACCAGATCGCCGCCAAGGTTGCGCCGGCGCTGGCCGCGGGCTGCACGGTGGTGCTCAAGCCGTCCGAGATTTCGCCGCTGGACGCGATCATCTTCGCCGAGATCATGCACGAAGCCGGCACGCCTCCCGGCGTATTCAACATGATCTATGGCGCAGGCCCGATCGTGGGCGCCGCCCTCTCCTCGCACCCCGGCGTGGACATGGTGTCGATCACCGGATCCACGCGCGCCGGCGTGGAAGTGGCGATCAGCGCCGCCCCTACCGTCAAACGGGTGGCCCAGGAGCTTGGCGGCAAGTCCGCGCTGCTGATCCTCGACGATGCCGACCTGCAAGCCGCGGTGACCAGCGGCGTGGCGCAGTGCATGGCCAACTCCGGGCAGACCTGCGTGGCGCCGACGCGCATGCTGGTGCCGCGCGAACGCTATGAGGAGGCCGTCACCATCGCCGCCGCGGCTGCCAACGCGGTCGTCGTGGGCGACCCGGCGGATCCGGCCACCAGGATGGGCCCGATCTCCAACCGTGGGCAGTACGAAAAGGTGCAGCGCATGGTCGGCATCGGCATCGAGGAAGGCGCGCGCGTGGTGGCTGGCGGCCCTGGCCGTCCGGAAGGGCTGGAGCGCGGCTTCTACGCCAGGCCCACCGTTTTCGCCGATGTGCGCAATGACATGGCCATTGCTCGCGAGGAAATCTTCGGGCCCGTGCTGGCCATGATCCCGTATGACGGCGAAGACGACGCCATCGCGATTGCCAACGACTCCGTGTTCGGCCTGGCCGGCTATATCGCCTCGGGCAACCCCGAACGCGCACGCCGCGTGGCGGCGCGCCTGCGGGTGGGGTCGGTGCGGATCAATGGGGCGATGCTGGATATCACGGTGCCTTTCGGCGGGTACAAGACTTCGGGCAACGGGCGGGAGTATGGGGCCGAGGGTCTGGCCGAGTTCCTGGAGTGCAAGTCGGTGACGAGCTGAAACAAGAGAAGAAAGCGAGGTTTATCCGGCTTTCGTGTGGGTCGATTCATCGCTGGGGTGACTCCAGCAATGCCGCCCTCTCCCGCATGGCGGGAGAGGGGCGCAAACCGGCGTTTTGCCGCAGGCCACCCGCACCCGTTCAGAACACAGGCACTACGCGGCCATCGCCACGCAATACCGCCCCAGGTGGTAATCCGAATCCCCCAGCAGCACATCCATCATCGTCAGCCGCTTGAAGTAGTCTCCCACCTCCAGCTCATCGGTCATGCCCATGCCGCCGTGCAGCTGCACCGCTTGCTGGCCGACCAGGCGGCCAGCCCTCGCCACCACCACCTTCGCGCCGGACAGCATACGGCGACGCGCGGCGAGGTCGGACTCGGTCAGCCCCTGCGCGGCAACATAGGCCATCGACAGCGCCAGCTCGGCCTGCACCAGCATATCCGCCATGCGATGCTGCAGGGCCTGGAAACTCGCCAGCGGCTTGCCGAACTGGTGACGGTTGCGCAGGTATTCGCCGGTGATGGCAATCAGCTTCTCCATCGCGCCCGCCGCTTCGGCGCAGAGCGCGGCAAGGCCGTGATCGATACCGTGCTCGAGCGCGGCCAGGCCATCGGCAGGCTGGCCGATCACCGCATCGCCGCCCACCAGCACATTGCTCAGCGTCAGGTCCGCGGCATGCAGGCCATCCATGGTGGGGTAGGCACCGATGGTCAGCCCGGGCACGTCGCGCGGCACCAGGAATAGCGCAAGGTCGTTGCTGCCGGCGACACGGGCGCTGACCAGCAAGGCGTCCGCGGCCGCACCGTGCCAGGCCAGCGACTTGATACCGTTGAGCACATAGCCGTCGCCGCGGCGCTCGGCGCTGGCGCGCGCGGCCTCCGGGCGGTAACGGGTGGCGGGTTCGAGATAGGCCAGCGCAAGCACGCGCTCGCCGGCGGCAAGCGCGGGTAGCCAGGCTTGCTGCTGCGCCTTGCTGCCGTACGCGGCGAGCACCGCCGTAGCCATCACCGCGCTGGGGATCACCGGTTCCAGCACCAGGCCCCGGCCCAGCTCGCGATGCACCACCAACTGGCTCGCCGCGCCTTGGCCGAAGCCGCCGAATTCCGGCGGCACGGTCAGTCCCAGCACGCCCATCTCGGCCAGCGCCGACCACATCCTGCGGTCGAAGCCACCGCCACCGCGTGCGCTGTTGCGGCGTTGCGTAAAGGTATATTCCGTGTCGACAAACCGGCGCAGGCTGTCCGCCAGCATTTGCTGTTCTTCGCTGTAGGTGAAGTCCATGTCTGCTTAGTCCCTTCAGAAACCGAGGATCATCTTGGCGATGATGTTCTTCTGCACCTCGGTGGCGCCGCCATAGATCGTGGTCTTGCGCATATCGAAGTAGGTCGAGGCCGCCGGCGCGGCCCAGTCCGGGCCGCTCACCGGTTGCACGGAGCCCGCGTCGAGCCATTGCGGCGCAAATGGCCAGGCGTGCGGGCCAGCCACCTCCATCTGCAGCATGGCGATATCCTGCTGCAGCTCGGAGCCGCGAATCTTGATGATGGAGGCCTCGGGGCCCGGGCCCCGGCCGCCATCCTGGGTGATCGCGCGCAGCAGCAACATCTCCAGCGCCATCAGGTCCATCTCCAGGCGCGCGATCTTGTCGCGCATGCGCACGTCCTCGCTCATCGGACGGCCCGCGCCATCGGTGGCCTGGCTGGCATAGTGCTTGAGCTGGCGCAACTCGCGGTGGCAATGGCCGATGCCGGCAATGCCGGTGCGCTCATGGCCCAGCAGGTATTTGGCGTAGGTCCAGCCACGGTTTTCCTCGCCCACGAGGTTGGCGACCGGCACCTCGACATTCTCGAACCACGTTTCGTTGACATCGTGACTGCCATCGAGCGTGACGATGGGCCGCACGGTGATGCCGGGCGAGTTCATGTCGATCAGCAGCATCGAGATGCCTTCCTGCTGCTTGGCCTCGGGATCGGTCCGTACCAGGCAGAAGATCCAGTCTGCGTACTGGGCCATGGTGGTCCAGATCTTCTGGCCGTTGACGATGTAGCGGTCGCCCCGGCGCTCGGCGCGCGTCTTCAGCGAGGCCAGGTCTGAGCCCGAGCCCGGCTCCGAGTAGCCCTGGCACCAGAAATCCTCCATGCCCGGGATGCGCGGCAGGAAGCGCGCCTGTTGCTCGGGGCTGCCGTATTTCATCAGCACCGGGGCGATCATGGTCAGGCCGAACGAGAGCAGGCGCGGCGCGCCGGCGCGGAATGTCTCGATCTCGAAGATCAGGCGCTGCATGGCGGTCCAGCCGGTGCCGCCGAACTGCTTCGGCCAGGCCGGCGCACCCCAGCCGTGCGCGTGCAGGATACGGTGCCAGCGCACGTAGTCGTCCTTACCCAGGCGGCGGTGGCCCAGCACCTTGTCGCGGATATCGGCGGGCAGCCTGTCCTGCGCAAAGGCACGGACCTCCTCCCGGAACCCTTGTTCCGCCGCGGTGAATCGCAAATCCATTGGCTTGTCCCCTCGTATGCTCGCGCGCGCCCGGCGCCTCTCTGCCTGCGCCAGGCCCGGCGTGTTTGAAAGTGTTTGGCTGCCCCCATGCTAGCGGTACGAGATGCGTCCCGGCCGCGCGCCGACGGGTGGGCCACCCATCGGGCAAGAACACCCTGCCGGCGCCGCCGCACCGGGTTCAAAGACCGATGGTGTAGCCCCCGTTGACCGACAGGTGCTGCCCCGTCACATAAGAGCCCGCATCGGAAAGCAGGAAGCAAACCGGACGCGCCACTTCTTCCGGCGCCGCCCAGCGCCCCAGCGGGATCTGCGCGAGGTAGGTGTCCCGGAACTTGTCGCTGCGGATGGTCTCGGTCATCGGCGTCTCCACCACGCCGAAGCCGACGGTATTGACGCGGATGGCGTACTTGCCCCACTCGCGCGCCGCGCACATGGTCAGGCCCAGCACGCCCGCCTTCGCCGCGCCGTAGTTGATCTGGCCGATGGTGCCGCGGCGCCCCGCGTCGGATGAAATATTGACGATGGCCCCGCCCGTGGCGTCTCCGGCGCGCGCGCGCTCCAGCATGTGGCGGCCGGCCGCTTGCAGGAAGTGAAAGGAGCCGGTCAGGTGCACGTCGATCACCTGCTGCCAGGCTTGCGCCGTCATCTTCTCGATCATGGCCGGGCGCGTGATGCCTGCGTTGTTGACCAGGCCATGCACGGCCCCGAAACGCGCCACGGCTTCGCGCACGGCATGCGCGGCAAATTCCGCGTCGGCTACGCTGCCGGCCAGCGTCAGCAGCGGGGCGTCGCCGCAGGCCAGCCGCAGTTCGGCCAGCGCTTCGGCGTTCAGGTCCACGGCGCTCACCTGGGCGCCCAGGTCCAGCGCCAGGCGCGCGATGGCGCGGCCGATGCCCTGTGCCGCGCCGGTGACGATGATGCTCTTTCCCTGCAGGGAATTCGGGGTGCAGTCCATATTCTCTCCTTCCTGTCGGCGATCAGTAGCGCATCTGCAGCAGCCACGTGGCCACCATGGCCGGGCGCTCGCTCCCTTCCACATGGATCTCCACCCGCCAGATGCCGCGCACCTCGCCCGGGCGGACGTCTTCCAGACCGGCCAGGTGGAAGCTGCCGCGGATGCGGGCACCCGCCGGCACCGGGCCGGTGAAGCGGATCTTGTCGAAGCCGTAGTTGAGCAGGAGCTTGCAGCCCGGAAGGCTGAAGCACTGCGTGTAGGCGACGGTGACCATCGACAGGGTCAGCAGCCCGTGGGCGATGGTGCAGCCATAGGGCGAATCGGCGGCGGCGCGCGCCGGATCGACATGGATCCATTGCCGGTCGCCGGTCACGTTGGCAAAGGTGTCGATGGTGGCCTGGTCAAGGGTGAAATAGCCGCTGACCGCGGCCGGCCCGTGTAGCCGGGCGCGAACCGCGTCGATGGAGTTCAGGGTATGCATAGGTCTAATCCGCTTTCAGTCCGAGGGTGTTCGCCACCGGAATCCATTTGGCGCGTTCCTCGCTCAGGAGACGGCCAAACTCCTCCGGGGTGGCAGGAAGGGGTTGCGCGCCGATGGCCTGCAGCTTCTCTATCAGCGCGGGTTGCCGCAACGACACATTGATGGCCTTGCTCAGTCTCGCGATGACCGGCTCCGGCGTCCTGGCCGGGGCCACCACGCCGAACCACGCGCTGGCATCGGTATTGGGAAAACCCAGTTCGCGCAGCGTCGGCACGTCCGGCAGCAGCGCAAAGCGCGTGGCGTCCAGAATGGCAAGCGCGCGGATCTTGCCGGCGCGTACCTGTTGCAGCGACGACGGCAGCGCGTCGAAGAGCAGGTCGATATTGCCGCCGACCAGGCTGATGATGGCGGGAGCGCTGCCGCCATAGGGCACCAGGGTGGCCTTGAAGCCCAGGGCATTGGCGGTGTACTCGCCGGCCAGGTGCGAGATGTTGCCGTTGCCGGCCGATCCCATGGTCAGCTTGCCCGGCTCCTTCTTGCCGAGGGCTACCAGCTCCGCGACCGACTTCACCGGCAAACCGGGCCTGATGGCCAGCAACAGCGGCGTCTTGCCGAGGCCCGCCACCGGCACGAAGTCCTTGACAGGGTCGTAGGGCAATTTGCGGAACAGCGCGCTGTTGATCACCAGCGGGCCGTTCGAACCGATCAGGAAAGTCCTGCCGTCCGGCTCGGCGCGGGCAACCGTCTCGGCAGCGATCATCCCTGCCCCGCCGGCCTTGTTTTCCACCACGATCGGAGTGCCCAGCGCATTGGCGGCTTCATGCGCCACCAGGCGGGTTATCTGGTCCGTGGCGCCACCCGGAGGATAGGGCACGATGAAGCGGATGGGCTGGTTCCGGCCTTGTGCATGCGTGGCCGCCGGCATGCACAGGAAGGCCACGGCAATTGCCATGGCACGAACGAAGCATTGCATGGTTGTCTCCGCCATTTCTGTTATCGATGGATGTGGCGCGGCGCCGGCCAGGGCTCAGATCCGCCCTTTGCCGCGCAGCGCGCCGATGCGCTCGGGCGAATAGCCCAGTTCCCGCGCCAGCACTTCGTCGGTGTGCTGGCCAAGCGTGGGCGCGGCTCGCTCATAGCGGATCGGCGTGTCGGAGAAGCGGATGGGGTTGGCGAGCGAGGGCACCTGTACCCCATTGCCATGGGGCATGGACAGCAGCATTTGCCGATGCCTGACTTGCGGATCCTCGAATACCTGCTGCATGTTGTAGATCGGACCGCATGGCACATTGGCCGCTTCCATGCGCGCGATCCATTCCGCCATCGGGCGCGTCAGCATGGCGCGCGCGATCTCGGGGATCAGCTCCGCGCGATAGCGATTGCGCTGCGGGGCCGAGGAAAAACGGGGATCCGTTGCCAGCCCGGGCCGGTCGATTACACCGCAAAACGCAGTGAACTGGCTGTCGTTGCCGACCGCCACGATGACGTCGCCCTCCTGGCAGCGGAACACCTGGTAAGGCACCATGTTGGAGTGGGCATTGCCCATGCGCTGCGGAATCTTGCCGGACAGGAAGTAATTGATGGCTTGGTAGGAGCCGATGGTGACCATGCAGTCGAGCAGCGCCAGGTCGATATGCTGGCCGCTCCCGCTGATATTGCGGTGTTCCAGCGCGGCCAGGATGGCGGTGCTGGCGTACATGCCGGTAAGCAGGTCGCTGATGGCGATGCCGGACTTGACGGGGCCGCCTCCGGCCTCGCCGTCCGGCAGGCCGCTGATGCTCATCAGGCCGCTCATGCCCTGGAACACGAAGTCATAGCCGGGCAACGACGCATAGGGCCCGGACTGGCCGAAGCCGGTGATGGAGCAATAGACCAGGCGCGGATTCAGCGCGCGCAGGTCTTCATAGGCAAGGCCGTAGCGTGCCAGCGTTCCCACCTTGTAGTTCTCCACAAGCACGTCCGCCGTGCGCGCCAGTTCGCGCACGATCTCCTGGCCTTCCGGCGAGGCCAGGTCCGCCGTGACCGAGCGCTTGCCGCGATTGGCGCTGAGGAAGTACGACGAATCGGCGGCTTCCATGCCTTGCGCGTTCCTCAGGAACGGCGGGCCATAAGCGCGCGTGTCGTCGCCTCCGCCCGGCCGCTCTATCTTGATCACGTCCGCGCCCATGTCGGCGAGATTCTGCGTGGCCCACGGGCCTGCCAGCACGCGTGTCAGGTCGAGCACCTTGATATGTCCGAGCGCTTTCATCATGTCAGTCTGTCCTCGCCAAAAATTGCATCTGTCATCGAATCTGTCATCGAACGTCGCGCCAGATTAGTCAGCGCGCAAGACAGCGTCCAATACCGATTTGCGCGCGGCCGATAGACAATCGTTATCGCGCCGCGTGCCGCCACCGGGCACGTCGTTGCGCTATCGGGCTAACCCGGATGCGTAATGCCCGCGCGGCGGACTAACATGTTCCCTTCGAAGTCCCCTCTAAGCGAAGTCCCCGATCTGATGGATCTCCGACGCATACGGCACTTTGTCGTGCTGGCCGAAACGCTGAATTTCCACCGCGCCGCCGAACGCCTGCATATCGCGCAGCCCGCCTTGTCGGTTTCGATCCAGAAGCTGGAGGCGGAGCTGGATATCACGCTGTTTTCCAGGGACGCGCGCGGCGTCACGCTGACCGCCGCCGGCCGCGCCGCGCTGGCCGAAGCGCGTCTTATCCTCTTTCACGGGGGGCAGTTGAGCGAAGTGGCCCGTGCCGCCAGTTGCGGCACCGGCGGCGTTCTGCGCATCGGCTTTGTCGGCTCCGCCACCCTTGCGTTGCTGCCGCGCCTGGTGTCCCGCTTTCACGCCGACTACCCCGGTGTGGAGCTGGTCCTGCGCGAATCCACTTCCGTGCGCATCATGCAGATGCTGGACGAGGAAGCGCTCGATGTGGGCCTGGTGCGCACGCCCTTGCTCAGGCGCGCCAACGCGGAACTGTTGCAGCTGGAGCACGACCAGTTCGTGGCAGCGCTGCCGCGCGCCCACCCGCTGGCCGGTGAAGGACCCATGCCGCTGGCCGGACTGGCGCAGGAGCGCTTTGTGATGTACGCCCCGGACGAAGGGTCCGGGCTGCACAGCGCGGCCATGATGGCCTGCCAGCTCGCGGGCTTCCTGCCGCGCGTCAGGCAGGAAGCCATCCAGATCCAGACCGTACTGGCACTGGTGGAAAGCGGGCTCGGGGTTGGCCTGGTGCCGTCCATCGTGAAACGCTGGCCGAGCGCCGGCATCGTCTACCGGCCCTTCACCGACTTCCCGCTGGCGGCATCCATCGGCCTGGCGCTGGTCCACCGCCCGGGCCTTGAAAGCCAGGCGGCACATCGTTTCCGGGAACTGGCGGAGCGCGAGTTCCCGCTCGGGACCGTGGCGGACGGGACGGGATGCGCCGGGCTGACGCATCCCGTCCCCTGACTGCCCGTCCCCGCTTGCCTGCCGATGGTCTCGGCAAGCGCTGCGTCAGGCGCGTCTACTTCGCCTCCAGCGAGCGGGCGGCCTCATCGATCAGATCGGCGATCTCTCCCGCATGCGACGCCAGCGAAGCGTGGCTCGCCGCAAGCGAAATCGTCTTCTTCGGCTGCATGCGTTCCGCCATCCAGCGCTCGGCCTCCGGCGGGATCATGCGGTCGTTGTCCGACACCTGGTACCAGGCAGGCTTGGTCTTCCAGGCCGGCGGTCCGGACTTATCCTCGAAGCACCGTGCTGCGATAGGCTTTTGCGTCGCCGCCATCACCAGGGCGTCCGTGTCATCCAGGTCGTCGCCAAAGCTCTCCTTGAAGGCCACGGGATCGAGCCAGAGGAAGCCTTCCTTGTCCGGCCGGATATGCGCGGCGCCCGGAGGCGGCGCTTGCCGTGCAAAGATGCTCCCCAGGCTTTCCCCTTCATCCGGCGCGAACGCGGCGACATAGACAAGGCCCGCCACATTCGGCGCGTGGCCAGCGCCGGTGATGACCGCGCCGCCATAGGAATGCCCCACCAGCAAGGTCGGACCCTCCTGTGCCGCGGCGAGCTTGCTCGTGCGGTCAATGTCGTCGGCCAGCCCCGTCAGGGGGTTTTGCACCGCGACCACGTGGTAGCCCTTGGCGTGCAGCAAGGGGATGACGCCCCGCCAGTGCGAGGCATCGCCCCAGGCACCATGCACAAGAACAATGTTCATCCGAGACTTGGTCATATCCTTTCTCCGTTTGGCAGCATGAAGATCGGGGGCTGCCATCCCGCACAACAATGCCGTAACCATGGAACAAGCTACCGGACCCAAATCCCTCGGGAACCGTATGCTGACTAGCTTAGACGATTGAACCGCGGTCTAAGCCGGGAAAACATGCCCGGGAGCCGCCCAGGCAAAGCGCCCGGCGAACATCCGTGCTGCACTCGCCGCATCGCGCATGAGCCGCTCAACGATCTCCGCCGCCGGCACGATGCCATCGGCAAAGCCGCCGGCGGGCCCCAGCGAGACGATCCCGCCTTCGACATCGCCATCCTGGTAGACCCGCTGCCGGGTACGCGAAGACAGGATCAGGTCGCCAAATTCCGCATGGCGGCGCGCGCCACCGGCTTCCAGCCGCTGCACCTCGCGCGCCGCGTCATTGACCAGGACCCGCCACGTATCGCCGAGCGAAGCAAGGATCGCGGTCGAACAACCCGCATCGGACGCCACGATTCTCTGCTTCAGGGCATCGTGCGCGATGATCTCCGACGCGACCATGAAACGGCTGCCCATGACAACGCCGTCGGCGCCCAGCGCGAGCGCGGCGGCAATCTGCCGGCCGTTGCCGATACCGCCGCCGATCACCAGCGGGATGCGGATCTGTTCCAGCGCAAAGGCGCCATTCAGGAACGCCGACAGCTGGTTGTCTCCCGGATGGCCACCCTCTTCCATCCCGACCAGCGCGATCGCGTCCACCCCAAGCCGCTCCGCGCTCAGCGCATGGCGCACGCTGGGGCACTTGTGGATCAGGATGCCGCCGCCATCATGGATGGCATCGACCAGTTCCCCTGGCGACGAACCCGCGCTCTCGAAGTGGCGCACGCCCTCCGCCAGCGCGGCCTGTATCCACGCGGCGACGTCCTTGTTGGCGCCCGGGCGGCGCGACAGCGTCAGGTTCACGCCGAACGGCCGGCCGTTGGTCAGCGCCCGGCAGCGGCGCAGATCGCTGCGCAAGGCGTCGACACTGTCGAACGAGCGCGCGGTGATAAACCCCATGGCGCCCGCGTTGACCACCGCGGCGACGATGCCGGATTCGCCGAGGTGATGCATGCCGCCGAGCAGCAGCGGATGGCGGATGCCGAAGAGATCGGTGATGCGCGTGCGAAAGCTGGATTCTGTCATGGCATGACGATGGCTTGCGCCATGCTTATCCCTCGAACGACGGGGAACGTTTCTCGACAAAGGCGGAGACCGCTTCCCGATGGTCCTCGGTCTGGTGCGACAGGACCTGAAAGGCCGCCGACATCTCCAGCAGCGTGTCCAGCCGCGTGTGCATGCCCTCGCGCAGCAGCCGCTTGGCCAGCCGGACCGCGTGCGGCGGGTTGGCGGCAATCACCTGCGCGATGCCGTACGCGGTGGGCAGCAGTTCCCCGGCCGGTACCACGCGCGACACCAGGTTCCATTCCAGCGCCTGGCGCGCATCGATCATCCGGCCGGTAAAGGTCAGCTCCGCCGCGCGCGACAGGCCGATGATGCGCGGCAGCAGCCAGGCGCCGCCGTCGCCGGGAATGATGCCCAGCTTGACGAAGCTCTCGGCGAACCTGGCTTGCTCCGACGCGATGCGGATGTCGCACATGCACGTCAGGTCCAGCCCCGCGCCGATGGCAGGCCCGTTGACCGCCGCGATCAACGGCACCTCCAGGTTGAACAGCGCCAGCGGCAGGCGCTGGATGCCGCGCCGGTAGTCTTGCCGGATCTCCATGCCAGGTACCTCGCCGGAGGCATGGCGCCCCATGTCGCGCACATTGCCGCCGGACGAAAACGCCGCGCCGCTACCGGTGATCACCACGGCGCGCACGGAGCGGTCGTCCTGGATCCGGTCGACGGCGGCCAGGAACTCCGGTACCGCCGTGTTGCCGGTCAGGGGATTGCGCCGTTCCGGCTCGTTCATGGTCAGCGTAACGATGTGGCCTTCCTGCTCGTACTTCAGAAAATCGGACATGGATTTGTTCTCCTCGCGGCGTCAATCGCTGCTTGATACGATGCTTCCATCGTGGTGAATGGGTGCGGCATGGCGGGTCACTGTCCATCCCGTGAACGGATCCGACACACTCCAGCGCCGGGTCCATCTGGTGTTGCAGGCGCGGCACTGATGTTCCTTGGTCTGGCACACGACGCCCGCGCCAAAGCTGCGCCAGCGGACGTCGCCGACAGGCCGCAGCGCGGCATGGCCATCGGCGCAGCGCGCGTCGTGGCGCAGGCTTTCGCAACGCGCGCACAGGTCCTGCAATGGCGGTGCCGCCTCCGGGCTGGCGGCC
Organism: Cupriavidus sp. 05N39; assembly: GCF_056397325.1. Lineage (NCBI taxonomy): Bacteria > Pseudomonadati > Pseudomonadota > Betaproteobacteria > Burkholderiales > Burkholderiaceae > Cupriavidus > Cupriavidus sp. 05N39. The sequence continues at coordinate 28,971 of NZ_JBFTNE010000066.1, read as the reverse complement.
AACGGCGGGGGCGCGGGCGCGCGCATGTCAGGGGCGTGGCCGCGCCGCGCCTGAATACGGCGCAGCGATGCCCAGAACAGCGCGCGCAGCGCATCCGATCCGCTCTCCTGGGCCGCGGCCTGGCAGCGTTCGGCATGGTGCTGCATCGCCATGCCGAACTCCGTCGCCGAGGCGAAGCAGACCACCCGCGTATGGAAGTCGCTGTCCTCGATCCAGCGATCGAACAAGCCGGCCAGATGGGCGTAGTAGTCTTCCGTGCCATTCGCCGTGCGCTTCAGCGTGAGCTTGTGGGCGAGCCGGCTGCGCGCGCGAACTTCCATCCGGAGTTCGCTGAGGATCGGCAGCAGCCGCCCGGCGGCCCGGCTGCGCGCGCTCATGCCGGCACGGCGCAGAGCGTCGTCCGTGCGAAATCCGCCACCGAGCCCTGCGCCCGGTCCAGCAGCGCTTCACCGACCATGCGGTTCCAGAACGTCTCCGCGCCATCGGCCGCGCGCCATTCATGCAGGCGCCGCGTGTAGAGCTGGAGATCGTATTCCTCGGTCACGCCGATGGCGCCATGCAGGGCGTGCGCCGCCGCTGCCACCAGCGGCACCGCCATGCTGGTGCGCGCCTTGGCCATGGCTGCCGGCAGCCGGGCCGGGACCTGGCCCGCATCGCTGAAGGCCATTTCGGCGGCAATGCCCGCCGATGCCACATGCTGGGCCATCACGCTCAAGTGATGCTGCACCGCCTGGAACTTGCCGATCGACTTGCCGAATTGCGAGCGGTCATTGCAGTATTGCAGGGTCATGCCGAACACCCGGTCAAGGGCACCGGCGATAGCGGCCGCGTGGATCGCCGCGCTGAACAGACGAACCTCTTCGCCATTGCCGCCAAGGGCGGCAGGCACGGCGTCACTGTTCCAGCTCAGCGTGCCGCACAGGCTGCCGCGCACGCCGGTGGGCACGCGCTGCGCTTGCGTCGCGTCAAGCAGCAGCAGGCTGCAGTCCACGTTCGCGAGCACATGGTCGCTGGTCATGCCGAACGGCACCAGCGGCGCGCGCAGCACGCCGTCCGGCGTGCGCCGGCAGGCACCGGCCAGGGTGATCATGCCGGCAGGCACCGGCACGCCGGCGTCGCGCAACAGCGCCCGCGCCGCGATGCTCTGCGCCGCAGGCACCGGCAAGGCATAGCGCCCGAAAGCGGTGAAGATGGGCGCCAGCGCCGGCAATGGCAGCCCCGCGCCGCCTTCGGCCTCGGGCGCCAGCAGTTCCAGGAAACCCGCCGCATCCAGCGCGTCCCAGACCGCCGTGGGCGCCGCGCCTTTCTCGATTGCCCGCACCGCTTCCGGTGTGACCCGGTCGCGCAGGATTTGCTCAATGGCTTCGGTGAACATGAGTCTCTCTTTCTAAATCGTAGGCATTAGCCGTATGCGTTGGCCGCGTGCTTCAGCGCAAGCCCAGGCCGCGCGCGATCATGCCGCGCAGCACTTCGCGCGTACCGCCGCGCAGCGAGAATGTCGGCGAGATCTGGCTGAGGTAAGCCACCGTGCGATAGAGCTCGGCATCCACTTCCTGCCCGGGGTCCGCGGCAATGGCGGCTTCCAGCAGCGCGGGGATGGCCTGCTCGAACTCCGTGCCGATGTCCTTCACCAGCGCCGCCTCGACAATCGGGCTTTCGCCGCGGACCAGCCTGGCGGTGACCGCCACCGACAGGCTGCGCAAGGTGGCCAGTTGCGTGGCGAAGCTGCCCAGCAAAACGGTATCGGCGTCGGTGGCGCCGTGCCGGCGCAGGTGCCCGGCCCAGCAATCGATCAGCACGATGCTGGAGTAGATGCGCTCGGGGCCGCTGCGCTCGAAGGCCAGTTCCGCCGTGACCTGCTCCCAGCCGCCGCCCTCGTTGCCGATCAGCGTGCCGTCGGCCAGGAAGACGTCGTCGAAGGTCACCTCGGAGAAGTGCGCGTCGCCGGTCAGGTCGACGATGGGCCGCACGTTGACGCCGGGCAGCGACAGGTCGACGATGAATTGCGAGAGGCCCTTCTGGCGGTCTTCCGGCACACCGGACGAGCGCACCAGCGCGATCATGTAGTGGCAGTGATGCGCGTTGGTGGTCCAGATCTTGCGGCCGTTCAGGCGCCACCCGCCTTCGCAGCGCGTGACGCGCGTGCGCACGCTGGCCAGATCCGAACCGGCGTTCGGCTCGCTCATGCCGATGCAGAAGAACGCCGTGCCCGCGCAGATCCGGGACAGGTAGAAGTCCTTCTGCGCCTCGCTGCCGTATTTCAGGATCAGCGGACCGCTCTGCCGGTCGGCCACCCAGTGGGCCGCCACCGGCGCGCCCGCGGCCAGCAGTTCCTCCACCAGCACGAAGCGCCTGAACGCATCCATGCCCGCGCCGCCGTAGCTGGCGGGCAGGGTCAGCCCGACCCAGCCGCGCTGGGCGAGGCGCCGGCTGAAAGCTGCGTCGAAGCCCAGCCACGAGCGCGCGCGGATATCGGCGGTCGCGGGTGGCAGGCTTTCCTTGAGGAAATCCTTCACTTCCGCGCGAAAGGCCTCGGCCTCGGGAGGCAGGGCCGTAAGGTGGAAGGCATCAAGCAGGTTGCTCACTTCTTGCTCCAGGTTTCGGTGCGGGCGGATGGCACGGCGCTACAGCGCGGCCGGCCCGCCGCATCGTTATTCAGGTCTTGCGCGCCGGTACGGGCGCATTCCAGTAGCGCTCCCGCAGCGGCTGCTTGTAGAGCTTGCCGGTCGGCAGGCGCGGCATGGCGTCGATGAAATCGATCGAGCGCGGCACCATGTAGCGGGCCACCTTGGTGCGCAGGTAGGCCAGCAGTTCCTCGGCCAGCGCTTCCGACGGCACCACGCCGCTGGCCGGCTCGACCACGGCCTTGACCTCTTCGCCCATCTCGGCGTTCGGCACGCCGATCACCGCGGCGTCGCCCACGCTAGGGTGGACCACCAGCGCGTCCTCGATAGCCTGCGGATAGATATTGACGCCGCCCGAGATGATCATGAACGCCTTGCGGTCGGTCAGGTAGAGATAGCCGTCCGCATCCAGGCGGCCCACGTCGCCGACGGCGGTCCAGGTCGGATGCACCGGATGCTGCGCCGAGCGGGTCTTCTCGGGATCGTTGTGATAGTGGAACGGGAGCTGCTCGCGCTCGAAGTACACCATGCCGGTTTCCCCCACCGGCAGCTCATTGCCCTCGTCGTCGCAGATATGGAGGACGCCCAGCAAGGCGCTGCCGACCGAACCGGGGTGAGCCAGCCATTGCTGCGTATCGAGCGTGGTCACGCCATTGCCCTCGGTGGCCGCGTAGTACTCATGCAGGATCGGCCCCCACCAGTCGATCATCTGGTGCTTGACGTCCTGCGGGCACGGCGCCGCGGCATGGATGGCGACACGGTGGCTGGACAGGTCGAAGCCCTGGCGCTGCGCCGGTTCGAGCTTGAGCATGCGGATGAACATGGTCGGCACCCACTGGCTGTGGGTCACGCGGTAGCGCTCGATCATGCGCAGCGCTTCCACCGCGTCGAACTTCTCCATGAAGACGATGGTGCCGCCGCAGAACTGCGTTTCCAGCCCGTAGCCGAGCGGCGCGGTGTGATACAGCGGGGCCGGCGACAGGTAAATGGTCCGCGCGTCGAAGCCGTAGCGTTCGAACTGCGGCCGGCGCGCCGACCCGGAGCCTTCCGTGACCATGCCGTTGGGCTGGTTGCGGATGATGCCCTTGGGCCGCCCGGTGGTGCCCGAGCTGTAGATCATGGTGGCTCCCATCCATTCCTCGGCCAGGCGCTCGGCGGGACAGGCCTGCGTGGCTGCCTCGTAGCTGTCCCAGCCGGGGATCGTGCCATCCATCATCAGTTGCAGGCGGCAGGTGGGCATCTGGCCGGAGAGCTGCGCCGCCAGGTCGCGCATGGCGTACGACGTCACCACCACCTGGGCGTTGCTGTCCTGGATGATGTAGGCCGCTTCCGCCGCCGTCAGGAAGCGGTTGACGGGGGTGATCATCAGCCCCGAGCGCAGCGCCGCCCAGCACAGCTCGAAGCAGCGCATATTGTTCTCGAGCACCATGGCGATGTGGTCGCCGCGCCGCAGCCCCAGCGCGTACAGGCACTGGGCGAAACGATTGGAGCGCGCGTCGAGTTCCCGATAGGTCAGGATCTCGCCGGTGGAGCCGTTGATTGCCGCGGGCTTTTCCGGCGTCAGTTCGGCGTGGTCGCCCAGGTATTTCGGGGTCTTGGTCATCGAGTCACTCCCGGGATCTCGCCGGAGGTGTCGGCGTTGGCCGCGGCCTGCCGTACCAGCCCGGGAATCCTCGCGCCCAGTTCTTCGGCCAGCCAGCGGCCTTCCTTTTCCATGCGCGGGCCGGCATGCCAGCCCTCGGCCACGGTGATGCGGCCGCCGCGCACGCCGAACACGCGCCCGGTGATATCGCTCGATTCGGTACTGCCCAGCCATGCCACCAGCGGCGCCACGTTGCCGGCGTCCAGCGGATCGAAGCCCGGCGCGGCGCCGGCGGTGAACTCGGCGCGCCTGGCCGCGAAGATGTCTTCCGTCAGGCGGCTCATCGCGGTCGGGTAGATCGCGTTGACCGTCACGCCATAGCGGTCCAGTTCGCGCGAGGCAATCACCGACATGGCGGCAATGCCCGCCTTGGCCGCGCCATAGTTGGCCTGGCCCGCGTTGCAGTACAGGCCCGACGACGAGCTGGTATTGATCAGGCGCGCCACGCGCTGGCGGCCCGCCTTGGACTCCTCGCGCCAGTAGGCGGCGGCATGGCGCGACGGCGCGAAGGTGCCGCGCATATGCACGCGGATCACCGAGTCCCAGTCTTCCTCGGTCATGTTGACGAGCGTGCGGTCGCGCAGGATGCCGGCGTTGTTGACCAGCACATCCAGCCCGCCGAACTCGCGGATGGCGGCGTCGATCATGTTCTTCGCGCCGGTCCAGTCGGCCACGTCGTCGAAGTTGGCCAGGGCCTCGCCGCCCATCGCGCGGATCTCCGCGATCACTTCCAGCGCGGGTCCGCTGGCCGCGCCCGAACCGTCGCCCTTCCCGCCCAGGTCGTTGACAACCACCTTGGCGCCCTGCCGCGCGAACTCCAGCGCGTACTCGCGCCCGAGGCCCCGGCCAGCGCCGGTGATAACGACTACGCGATCCTTGCAAAGCTGTTGCATGGCGAATCCTTGATTCCTAATTCTGTTGGCTGGTTGCGTTGCGGCGTTCAGCGCGCGCTGACGTCATAGGTCTTGACCAGTTGGCGGTAACGCACCGTTTCCGCTCCGATCATGGTGGCCATCTGCTTGCCGGACTGGCCGATCACGTCGGCATACGCGGTGCGTGCGGCAAAGTCCTTGAACTCCGGCTTGTCGATCACCTTGAGCAAAGCCATTTCGAGCTTGTGCGCAATGGGTTCCGGGGTTTTGCTGCTGACGCCAAAGCCGATCCACACGGAGAGTTCGTAGTTCGGCAGCCCGCTCTCGCGCACGGTCGGCACGGCCGGCAACTCCGGATGGCGGGCCTTGCCGGTCACCGCCAGCGGCCGCAGCTTGCCGGCGCGGATGAGCGGCAGCGCGCCGCCCACGTCCAGCAGCGCAACGTCCACCGAACCGCCCATCAGGTCCGACTGCACCTGCGACGCGCCCTTGTAGGGAATGTGGTTGAACTCAACGCCCGCCATCTGCTGCATCTGCAGCCCGCCCAGGCGGTAGTGGTAGCTGTAGTTCGCCATGCTGACCGACCGCGCCTTCTTGCGGGCCGCGCCCAGCACATCGTCGAAGGTCTTGAAGCTGGAACCGGCACCCGTCACCAGCACCGAGGTGCTGCGGATGGCGCTGGCCAGCGGCCGGATATCGCGCTGCGGATCGTACGGCAGGCTGTCATGCACCAGCGGGTTGATCACCATGGAACTCGGCGTGATCAGCAAGATGCTGTAGCCGTCGGCCGGCGCGTTGAGCATGCTTTGCACGGCGATCAGCGTATCGGCGCCGGGACGGTTCTCCACGATGCCGGGCTGGCCCAGCTCCTTGCCCACCTGGTCCGCCACGAAGCGGGTCACGGTGTCGGAGCCGCTGCCCTGCGTCAGCGGCACGATAAAGCGCAGCGGGCGCGACGGAAAGCTGTCGGCCGAAGCGGCTGGCGCCGCCAGCGCCGGCGCCAGCATGGAGATGGCGAGGCCGAAGCCAAGCAGGCGCAACGGTAGAGAGAACTTCATTTTGCTGTCTCCTGTCTGGGTGCGGCCGCCGGCTCGGGTCGGCAGGCGGCTCGCACCTTGTCCTTCATGTCGGGCAGGTGGTGCCCTATGTCAGTGCTTGCCGTACAGCGTCACCACGCAGGCGCCGCCCAGCCCCAGGTTGTGCTGCAGCGCCAGTTTCGCATCCTTCACCTGACGCTGTTCGGCGGTGCCGCGCAGCTGATGGGTCAGCTCGTAGCACTGCGCCAGCCCCGTGGCGCCCAGCGGGTGCCCCTTGGAGAGCAGGCCGCCCGACGGGTTGACCACAACCTGGCCGCCGTAGGTGTTATCGCCGTCCATCACGAACTTCTCGGCGCCGCCTTCGGGGCAGAAGCCCAGCGCTTCGTAGCAGATCACTTCGTTCTGCGCGAAGCAGTCGTGCAGTTCGCACACGTCGATGTCTTCCGGCCCGATGCCTGCCTTCTCATAGACCTTGTTGGCAGCCGCGCGCGTCATATGCGTGCCGACATAGTTCAGCATCGACGGCGGATCGAACGAGGCGGGCGGATCGGTGGTCAGCGACTGGGCCAGGATCTGCACATCGGTGCGCAGGCCGTGCTTTTTGGCGAAACGTTCCGACACCAGGATGGCGGCGGCGCCGCCGCAGGTCGGCGGGCAGGCCATCAGGCGGGTCAGTACGCCGGGGAACAGCACCGCGTCGTTCATCACGTCTTCGGTGGTCACCACCTTGCGGAACAGCGCCAGCGGGTTGTTGGCGGCGTGGCGGCTGGCCTTGGCGCGCACCGCGGCGAAGGTTTCCAGGCGGGCGCCATAGCGCTGCATGTACTCGCGCCCCGCGCCGCCGAAGGTGCGCACCGCCTGCGGCAGGTGCGCCATGTCGGCGGTCAGGCCGTGCATGATCGGCTGGAAGCGCGCGCGGGTGACCGGGCGGTCGTCCCAGTGGGACTTCAGCGCGCCGGCCTGCATCTGTTCGAAGCCGACCGCCAGCACGCAGTCGGCATCGCCCATCGCGATGGCCTGGCGTGCCAGGTACAGCGCGGTGGAGCCGGTCGAGCAGTTGTTGTTGACGTTGACGATGGGGATGCCCGTCATGCCCACCTCGTACAGCGCGGTCTGGCCGCAGGTGGAGTCGCCGTAGACGTAGCCGGCGAAGGCCTGCTGCACGAGGTCGTAGCCGATACCGGCGTCGGCCAGGGCGCGGCGCACGGCTTCGGCGCCCATTTCGGTATAGCTCAGGCTCGCGCCGGGCTTGGCGAAGGGGATCATGCCCACGCCGCCAACTAGTACTTTTTCGCTCATGATGGTTTCCTGGTTCTCTGGATGACGGTAGGACTTAAAGCTTGCGGGCGATCAGGTCGCGCAGCACTTCGCTGGTGCCGCCGAAGATGCGGGTCACGCGCATGTCGACGAAGGCGCGCGCGATCGGGTACTCCAGCATGTAGCCGTAGCCGCCGTGCAGTTGCACCATCTCGTCGATGCACTTCCACATGGTCTCGGTGGCGAAAAGCTTGGCGATGGCCGCCTCCTGCAGCGTGAGCTTGCGCTCCATGTGCTGGGCGATGTAGTAGTCCACCATGGTGCGCACGGCCACGGCCTGGGCCTTGACGTCGGCGAGCTTGAACTTGGTGTTCTGGAAGTCCCACACGGTCTGGTTGAAGGCGCGGCGGTCCTTGACGTATTGCACGGTCAGTTCGAGCTGGCGCTCCAGTCTTGCCGCGCAGTACACGGCGATGATCAGGCGCTCCTGGGGCAGTTCTTCCATCAGGTGGATGAAGCCGCCGTTCTCATTGCCGATCAGGTTGCCGGCAGGCACGCGCACGTTGTCGAAGAACAGCTCGGCGGTATCGGCGGCGCGCTGGCCCACTTTCTCCAGCTTGCGGCCGCGGCGGAAGCCCTCGCGGTCCGCTTCCACCATGATCAGGCTCACGCCCTTGGCGCCGGCCTTGGGGTCGGTCTTGCAGACCACCACGACCATGTCGGCATTCAGGCCGTTGGAGATAAAGGTCTTGCTGCCGTTGATGACGAAGTCGTCGCCGTCGCGTACGGCGGTGGTGCGGATCGACTTCAGGTCGGAGCCGGTGCCGGGCTCGGTCATGGCAATCGCCAGGATCTTTTCGCCGCGGCAGATCGGCGGCAGCCATTCGCGCTTCTGCTCCTCGGTGCCCAGGCGCACGATGTACGGCGCGGTAATGTCCGAGTGCACCGAAAAGCTCGGGCCGGAGATCCCGGAACGGTGGTACTCCTCGGCCAGCACCGCCGAGTGGCCGAAATCGCCGCCGCCGCCGCCGTATTCCTCGGGGACGGTCACGCACAGCAGGCCGTCGCGGCCGGCCTTGAGCCAGGTCTCGCGGTCGACCAGGCCGTCCTTGTCCCACTGTGCCTGGCGCGGCAGGCATTCGCGCTCGAAGAACCGGCGCGCGGTTTCCCGCAGCATTTCATGGTCGTCGCGATAGACGGTGCGCTTGATTTCCACCAGAAGCTCCTCATTGGTCGGTTGCGAGGCCAGCGTCTGTCGCGGTGAGTCCGGACCGGGGATCGCTGCCTTGATGGAAGTATTCTGGTTGCCGGGCGGGGAAAAGTACCTACCCCGGTGGAGTAGGGGTAGGGGTAGGTACGGGCGAGGGTGGCGAGGGTGGCCTGCGCGGCCGGTGCCCTAGCGGGTGGGGTGGGCGTGCTGCGGTTGCGCGGTCTTGTAGTCGCGCATGCGGGCAACCGCTTCGTCGCGGCCCGACACGTCGAGCTTGCCGTAGATGTTCTTCAGGTGCCACTTGACGGTGTCCAGCGAAACGCCGAGCACCCGTGCGATCTTCTTGTTGGGCAGCGCCTGCGCAAGCAGGCCTAGCACTTCGTTCTCGCGTTCGCTGAGCGTATCGGTCACCGGGTGAGCCGGAAGGGACACGGACGGCGCCGCCTCCTGCCCGGCCGGTGCCGTCGCCGCCATCAGCCGCTGCGCGTAGAAGCCAAGCACCGGGTCGAACCCCTGCTCCGCCGGCAAGCCTTCGAGCCTGTCACGCAAGCGCGGCGATACATCCAGCAGGCTGCGCATCAGCCCGAGCCGATGCCCCAGGCGCAGCGCTTCGACGAGGTGCCCGCGGGCGCCTTCGGGATTGCGGCGGCCTTGTTCGGCAAACGCCATCTGCAGCCGCAGGCTGGCCACCCGGCACCAGCGTCCGCCGGCTTCGGAGAGCGCGTTGAGCGGCGTGAGCCGCGCCATGGCGCCGTCGAAATCATTGCGGTGCAGGCACATGCCGATACGCGCCATCTGCGCGCAGACGCTGATCTCCCAGGCGGTGCTGCGGGCCGCGCCCGCATAGCGGGCAGCGAGCGCTTCCAGGCGCAACAGGCTGGCGTCCGCCTCGTCGATCTCCCCCTCTTCCAGCAACCAGCGCGAGCGCAGGCAAAGCGCGTTCGCCAGCAGGCGGTCGACACGATGGCGCGCCGCATAGTCTTCCAGACGCTCCAGGCTGGCCCGCGCCTCCAGCCGGCGCCCGCCCTGCCAGTGCGCGTTGGCCAGCACCATCAGGCCGCGCAGCACGGTATCCGGGATCGAGACGCGCTCCAGCACGTCGATCCGCTTTTCCAGCAACTCGCGCGCGGCATCGACATCGTTGAGTTCGTAGAGCGCCTCGCCAAGCAGCGCCGCGGCCATGCAGGCAATGCCGATGTAGGCCGGGCCCTGCTGCTCGGCCTGCGCCAGCACGTCGCAGAAGATGCGCTCGGCCAGCAGGAACTGTCCCTCGGCCGCATGGGTCATGCCGCCCATGCAGCGTCCCAGCAGGACGCCGCGCGGCGCGCCTCCATGCAACGCGCCCTCCTCCAGCACCTTGCGCGCCTGCTTGTACTCGCCGCGGTGGATAAACATCCACGACAGCACATTGCCGCGCCCCGCGTAGGTGAAATCGTCGGCGTCGGACGGCACGCGCTGCAGTTCCGGCAGCAAGGCCACCACCAAGTCGGTGTCGTCGCGCTGCAGCGCCAGCCCGCCGCGCAGCAGTGCCAGCGCATAGCGCTGCCTGGGGCCGAGCCGTTCGTGCTGCGACGCCATCTGCTCGATGCTCTGCGTCAGCGCATCGATCTCGCCGGCATACATCTGCAAGTGGGCCAGCACCAGATGCAGGTCGAAGCGCGCCGTGACCTGTTCCGGCGGCAGCTGCCGCACCAGCCCCGCGAGCTGGCTGAGTTCCCCGCGCGCCAGCAGGTCGTGCGCGCAGGTTTCCACCAGGTCCGCCGCCGCGGCCGCGTCGCCCGCCCGGACCGCATGGCGCACCGCTTCGTCGATGTGCCCCTGCGCGCCGAACCAGTGCCAGGCCGCCGCGTGCAGCGCGTGCTGCTCCGCCGGCGGCAACTCCGCCAGCCGGGCCAGCAGGACTTCGCGCAGCAGCGGATGCAGGCGGTACCAGGTTTCACCGTCCTGGCCGCCACCGATCTGCGTGATAAAGAGGTCATCCGCGTCAAGCCGGGCCAGCCTGGCCGCGATCTCGCCGGCGGCATCCGGGCGCCCCAGCAGCGTGGCGCACAAGGACGCGCAAAAGCGGTTGCAGACGGCCATGCGCGTCAGCAGGTGCAGATCGCCGCCGGCCAGGCGCACCAGCACCTCGCGTTCGAAATAGCTGGCAAACGCCTGGGCGTCGCGCACCTGCACCCGCGCAAAGCCTGCCCCCTGCTTGCCTTTGACATCGATCGCGAACAGCTGGAGGCCCGCAGCCCAGCCATCGGTCAGCTCGTGCAGCACCTGCGCGTCGCGCCTGTCGATACTGCCAAGCTGTTCGCGCAGGAAACGCTCGGACTCCTCGGCCGTGAAACGCAGGTCGCGCAGGTCGAATTCGGTCGCCAGGCCCTGGTTGCGCAGGCGCGCCAGCGAGAGCGGCAACGCATTGCGCGAGGCCAGGGCCACGTGCAGGTGGGGCGGCGCGTAGTCGAGCAGCCAGCGCAGCGCCTGGAATATCCGGGGATCGTCCAGGAGGTGGACGTCGTCCAGCATCAGCACCAGTTCCCGCCGGCGGCTTGCGATGCCGCGCACCAGCGTGATCACCCAGTGCTCGGCCGCGGACTCGTCGCCGTCGCGCCCCATCAGGATTTCTGCTTCGCGCACCATCGCCGCGTCCACCGCGGCGAGGCTCGCCAGCAGTCCATGGAAGAAGCTGGTCAGGTCGTTGTCTTCGGGCGCCAGCGAGAGCCAGGCCACATCGAAGTCCAGCGTCAGCAGGGCCTGCCGCCAGGCGAGCAAGGTGCTGGTCTTGGCGCTGCCCGCCGGCCCCTGGATCACCACGCAGCGCTGGCGGCGCGCGTCCACCAGGCGCGCCATCAAGGCCTCGCGGGGCATCAGGTGGCGCGCCCCGCGCGGCGGAGTGAGTTTGGTGGGCGTGATTGGCTGGACCGGGCGCTCGGGTGAAGCGCGCGTTCCCGCCAGCTGCTCGCCGGAGTCGGACATGCTGGGAAGCCTTGTAAGCACTGCTTTCCGGGTGGGGGGGGGCAGCGCGCTATCGCGAAGGGATCTGGTGCCTGGATTATAGGGGCCGGATATGCCTCTCCGAGCGCCCGGCGTGGTCCCCTACCCGACGCGGGTAGGTCCGCGCATGGCCGCAATTTGTTCTACTTTGCCCCATGACGCCGGCGGCATTTGCCCGCTCCGGCCCCTTCCAAACCGGCCAGGACGCCGCGCCGCGCCCGGCCAGACCGTTCACAGGATCAGCAATGGGTGTACTAAGCGGCATTCGCGTAGTGGAGTTCGAGGCAATCGGGCCGGGCCCGTTCGGGGCCATGTTGCTGGCCGACATGGGCGCGGACGTGCTGCGCATCGACCGGCCGGTGGCGCCCACCGACCTGGGCCCCAAGTCCGCCACCGGCAAGCGGGTGGACGTCACGGGCCGGGGCCGGCGCTCGGTCACGCTCGATCTCAAGCAGCCCGAGGCCCGCAACGCCGCGCTGGAGCTGATCGAGCGCGCCGACGTGGTGATCGAGGGCTTCCGGCCCGGCACCATGGAGCGCCTTGGCCTGGGGCCGGACGTGGCGCTGGCCCGCAACCCGAAGCTGGTGTACGGGCGCATGACCGGCTGGGGCCAGACCGGGCCCATGGCCGAGCGCGCCGGCCACGACCTGAACTACATCGCCCTGTCGGGCGTGCTGTCCGGCATCGGCCGCGCGGGCGAAGCGCCGGTGCCGCCGCTGAACCTGGTGGGCGACTATGGCGGCGGCGGCATGCTGCTCGCCCTGGGCGTGGTTGCCGCCCTGCTCAATGTGCAGCGCGGTGGCAAGGGCCAGGTCGTGGACGCGGCCATGATCGAGGGCGCCGCGCAGCTTGGCGCCGTGGTCTGGGGTCTGCTGGCTTCGGGCAACTGGCGCGAGCAGCGCGCCAGCAACCTGCTGGAYGGCGGCACCCCCTGGTACGACAGCTATCGCACCAGCGACGGCCACTACATGGCGGTGGGCGCGGTGGAATCGCGCTTCTATGCCGAACTCCTCGAAAAACTCGGCCTGGCCGGCAAAGACCTGCCCAGGCAGCATGACCGCAGCGGCTGGCCGGTGTTGCGCCAGCATTTCGAAGCGGTCTTCCTGACCCGCACGCGCGACGAGTGGTGCGCCATCTTCGAAGGCAGCGATGCCTGCGTGGCGCCGGTGCTGGGCTTCGCCGAAGCGCCCGATCATCCGCAGCACCGCGCCCGCGGCAGTTTTGTCGAAGTGGCCGGCGTGGTGCAGCCGGGGCCGGCGCCGCGCTTTCTCGGCACGCCGTCGGAAGTCACAGGGCCCGCGCCGGCACGCGGCGAACACGGCGCCGCGGCGCTGCGCGACTGGGGGTTCGACGCACAGTCGGTGGCGCGCCTGCGTGAACTGGGCCTTGGTTTCCTGCCCCACGCGTGATGACGGCCCCGCGACGCCGGGCCGCCCTGACCATAGAGTGAATTCCATGTCTCAATCGCAATCTTCCGTGGCGGCAATCCTGCCCCATCGGGATCCGCAAGACCGCGGCGTGCCGGCCGGCTTCGAGCCGCTTGCCGGCGCCAGGGGCTTCATGCGCCATTGTGCCGATTTCTACCTGCACGCGGAGCGGCCGGTGGTGGGCGTGCGCATCGCCGACGAACACCTGAACGCCATCGGCATCGTGCACGGGGGCTTCATGGCCATGCTGGCCGACAGTGCGTTCGGGATCGTCATGGTGCGCCGCTTCGGCACCCTGCAGCCCCGCACGCTGCATCTCAGCGTGGACTATCTTGGCCCGGCACATGCCGGCGACTGGGTGGAGGCGCATGTGGACATGCTCAAGCAAGGCCGGCGCGTCGCCAACGTGAACTGCCGGATCATGGTCGGGGACCGCACGGCGCTGCACGCCGCCGGCGTGTTCTACCTGGGCACCAGCGATGGCCGCCCGGACCAGACGGCAAGGGTTTCGCCACTGGGAGGGCACGCGCCATCCTGAGAGCCATCTCCCGCGCCCCTCCCTTCTGGCGGGGGCGCGCGCATCCTGATCAACGTATGCTGGCCTGAGTCGCCGGCGGTCACGCATGTCTGGCCGCCGGCCCGCAACGAAGCACAAACCGGGCGGCGGGACGGCCCTTTCCGTGTCTCCACCTTGACGGCGCTCGATGCCGGCAGGGTCTTGATCTCCGGCCTCGCGGCCGGAGTTCTTTTTTTCCGGGCCTCAAACACACTGCCTCCGGCCCCAGCCCGTCGCGTCGTGCGTGAGCGCTACCGAAACGCGCGGCGGCGCCCATCGGGTTCACCCGGATAGTGAAATCCCGCCCCGCCAATATGGCTGGTTACAGCCCTTCGCGCATCCCCTACCGTCGCACTTGAGCAGCCCTTCCGGCCAGCACGGCGTGACCACGCCGACCCCTGCCAGGCGGGCACCACTCCCAACTCACCGCGAGGTCATGCCAAATGCGTAAGAAGACTCTCTTTGCCGTTGCCGTTCTTGCCTGGAGCGCGCTTTGCGGCGCGCAAAGCTATCCCGCGCGCACCATCACGTTCGTCGTACCCGCACCGCCCGGCGGCGCAACGGACACCATCGCGCGCGCACTGGCCGACGATATGGGCAAGCGGCTGGACCAGACCATCATCGTCGACAACAAGCCTGGCGCCGCGGGCATGCTGGCCGTCCAGGCGGTGACGCGCGCCGCACCGGATGGCTACACGCTGCTGATCACGCATTCCGCGCCGATCATGAACACACCGTATCTCTACTCGCACGTCTCTTACGACGTGCGGCGCGACCTGGCCTTTGTCTCCGAGATCTGCATCGGCCAGGTCGTGTTCGCGGTCAATAGCAAGATCCCGGTCAAGAACATGCAGGAGTTTTTCGACTGGGCCGCGCAGAACAAGGGCAAGGTCAGCTATGGCTCCTATGGCACCGGCAGTTTCCCGCATCTGCTGGGCGCCTACCTCAACCAGTCCCGGGGGCTCGACATGGCCCATATCGCCTACAAGGGCGAAGCGCCGATGGCGCAGGACATGATCGGCGGCAACATCTCGTGGGCCATCGGCTCGGTCAGCACGCTGGGCCCGCATATCCAGAGCGGGCGCCTGCGCGCGCTGGCGATCGTGGGCAAGCAGCGCGTCAAGGCGTTGCCGAACGTGCCGACCCTTGCCGAGATCGGCCTGAAGGACCAGGAACTGAGCCCGCCCGGCTGGGTTGGCCTGATGGCGCGCTCAGGCACGCCCGCGCCGGTACTGGCCCGCCTGGAAACGGAGGCACGCGCTTCGGTCAACGCCGCGCCGATGAAAGAGCGGCTGCAGATGCTTGCGCTGGAGCCGGTCGGCAGTTCCTCGGCGGAATTCAAGCGCGACTTCGAGACGCTCGAGCCGGTGATGGCGCGACTGATCAAGTCGACCGGGGCCAAGGCTGACTGACCGCCGACTGGCTGTCGGCTGGCCCGCGTTGCGAGGAATCATCTTCCGCATTCGTCAATAGGTACTGACCGCCTCGCCGATTTTCTGCGGGATTAAAACCACCATCGCAGCGATTCACTCCCTTTTGGGTGGGTCGGAAAAAAGGAGCGCCACGCTCTAATGCCATCACGGGATCCGACGAGGAGGCTGGTTCCCGGTGACTCTGAAAACAAGCACAAGGAGAAGACATAGCATGAAAAGAACATTGGTCGCGCTGGCGGCGTTGTGCGCGGTGAGCGGCGCAGCGCAGGCACAATCGAGCGTTACCCTCTATGGCGTGATCGACGCTTCCGTGGAGTACGTCAATCGGGTGGCTGCATCGCCGGCAACACCGAACGTCGGCGGCTACCGTTTCGCGCAACCCAGCGTCGGCGGACTTTCCGCATCGCGCTGGGGCTTGCGCGGCGTGGAAGATCTCGGCGGCGGCAACCAGGCGCTGTTCGTGCTGGAGAGCGGCTTCCAGCCCGATACCGGCAACCTGCAGTCGGGCGTTCTGTTCGGGCGCCAGTCGTTCGTCGGGTTGCAGAACAGCGCTTACGGCAAGATCACGGTGGGCCGCCAGTACACCAGCTTCTTCGATGGCCTTGCCAACTTCTCGCCGCTGCGGTTTGCGGCCACCTATGAACCGGGCATCTGGTGGATGGGCCTGAACTACCGCGAAAGCAATATGGTCAAGTACACCGGCCAGTTCGGCGGGCTCCAGGCCGTGGCGCATTACTCCTTCGGCACCGGCGTCTCGGTACTGAACGCCAGCACGGCGCTGGCCAACGGCGGCGCCGGCGAGACGCCGGGACACTTCAGCGACAACACCGCCTTTGGCGCCTCGCTGCAGTACCTGAGCAATGGATTCGGGGCGTCGCTGGCCTATGACGAATGGAGACCGGCCGTGACCACCGGGCAGCCCGGCACGGTACGCAAGTTTGCCGGCGCCGCGAGCTACGCTACAGGCCCGCTCAAGGTCATGGGCGGCTATCGCTGGAACAAGGCTGACTTCAGCAACGGCAGCACGCTGCTGCGCGACGACTACTGGTGGGCTGGCGTCAACTACCAGGCCACGCCGGCCCTGGGCTTGTCGCTCGCCTACTACTACGCCGACGTGAAATCCGCGCGCGCGGCAGTCGGCGCGCCGCAGACCAACCCCGCCAACATGCAGCAGTACAGCTTTATCGCCGACTACAACTTCACCAAGCGCACGGACGTCTACCTGTCCGCCGGGTACGCGCGTAACGGCGGGTTGAGCTTCGATAGCGCGGCGACTGCCTTCGCGTTCAACTATCCGACGATGACGGGGCAGAAGAGCATGGTTGGCGTCACGGTCGGCGTGCGGCACATCTTTTAAGGTAAGCCTGGCACTGCGGAGCTGACGCGGCGTGAGAGCCCCGCGGTGGTGACCGGCACGGTTGCGCCGCGCGCCCGGCGACACGGTCTTCATCTTCACCCGTGCGGTACAGGGCCCGCGCATGCCGCTTGCCGTACTGAAGCGGCAGGTGCGCGACCTGCCAGTCACGTTCACGCTGGACGATACGCTGGCGCTTTCCCCGGCCAACCGCCTCTCTGGGCATGCCGAGGTCATGTTAGAGGCGCGCATCTCTCCCGGCGGAACCGCGATGCCGCACGCCGGCGACCTGTTTGGGCAAGTCGGTCCGGTTGCTTTGGGAAGCAGCGATGTGCGGATCGTGATCGATAGGACGGCCCCCTAGGTAGCTGGCTCAGCCTGGCTTGCCCGGCAAATTCGTGTCTCCCAGCAGCGCCGCCACGAAACTACTGCGGAAACTGCCCTTCGGATCGCAGGTTCGCCGGTAGGCGTCGAAGGCCTTGGTTCGAACACTGCGGCGCTTCGCGAGATCCTGCAGGAAAACCGGGTTGAATGGCGGCGAGAAGGTCCCGGCAGGTTGACCCGGGTCGTAGAAGCCGAACATCTTGCCGGTATGCGGCATTCCTCCCAGCGCAACCCAGGCTCGCTCGATGTCCGCGAAGAAATGGAGCAGACGGTCGGGGTACTCGGACCCTGCGACGGCCGGCACGTACCCGATAAGGTCCAGATTGACGAAGGTTGCATTGGGGGTGTCCGTGTATGTCCCGGCCAATGCGGTGTTGCCGCCGCGGACGAAGCGGAATTCCATCGGTGCAACCACCAGGAAATCGGTGGAACTCCTGATACGAGCCATCACCGCATCAAGGCCCTGCCAGGCCTTGCCTAGCCCCGCGTCGTCGAGCGCAGGAAGCTCGATGAAATAGGACATGAAGATCACGCGGGAGGCCTTCGTCAGCCATAAGTCAGAGTAGACAGCCGTGGCCTGATCGAAGAGCGTTTCGACAGTCAGGTATCCGGCATCAATGATCGCGCTCGCAGCGGTTGTGATTCCAGCATACTGCGCCGCGATGAGCGGAGGCTCGATGATGGGCTCCAGCGGTATCAGGTAGGGCGCGCCAAAGACATCCTCTCCCGCCAGGGTGCACGCATCCGGGACACTTGGCTTCAGGTTCGGAATCTTCGTCGACGGCGACGCGACCACGTCCCACCACAAGACGAGAAAGTTGCTGTTGTACGGGTTGAGGAAGGACTCAACGCGGTCATGGCCCGCGAGCAGCGTCTTGAACTGGGCGACGAACGCCGTCTCATCCATACACGTAATCCGGCTGTTCTTGCCTGGGCTCAAGGTCGTGGCCCACGGGCGTGGCAATACATCGACGGTGACGGAGGTGACGACCCCCAGCACACCGAGAGAGACGCGCGCGAACTGTAAGGGCGACCAGCCACCCTCCGCCGGAGTCTGTGTGTCGATGGTCTTCACCTGGCCATCCGGGCCCATGATGCTGAACGCCGAGGCCGTTTCCGCGAAGATCGGCGCGTTGATTGTCGCCCCATGCACATCGACCGCCGTCATCCCGCCAAGGCTGAAGAAGCCGCCCGCGGTAACGGTCTTGAGCATCATGTCGTTGGCGGTCAGGAACGCATCCAGTTCATCTTCGCGGACGCCGGTATTCACCGTGACCGTGCCTTCCGCTTGATGCAGCACGATCGACTGGTCGCCGCCGGGACCGAGGTCCTTATAGCAGGAAAGGTCGATGAGCCACTGGTCGGGAGCGGGGGCGAGGCGATTGTCCTCGGCGACCAGCGGCGGCTGCGCATGCCGCTGGCCGGAAACACGAACCGTCGCGCCAGCCTGCACTGCCTGGCGCACGATGCCCTGGAGTTCTGCGCGGCTCGTCGGAGAGAAGTAGTATTCGCCATCGATCGTCATCGTATGAACGATGTTCTGCGCCCAGTTCCTCCACGGCAGTGGCAGAACACGGAAGTCCAGGGTCGTCCCCGTGACCTCATACGCGGCCAGCCTGCCGTTACTCGCCGGCTGCACCAGGGGCGTCCCCCGGTTACTTGCTCCCAGAACCGCGGAAACGTAGGGCGCCACCCCAATCGCGTCTGCCGGGATCCCGATCGACGAAAGTGGAGGACTCACCTTGTACAGGCCGTTGTCGAAGTTGCCACTATTCCAGTCGGAGGTATGCCAACTCCCCTTCGAATCGAACCATTGAATCGAAAAGTTCATCTTGAAGATGCCATTGTTAAGGCAACCAATTTTATTGACTTGTCTCATGGTAATTCCCTCCGGCGATCCATCAGGCTGTTATATGAAAACTGGACGATCGGGCAAGGTGAGGCCCGGCGCCGGCCTCCCCCCGATGACGGATCGCAGGAACGCTGATGCCGGGCCTCACAGAGGAGAGTTTGCTGCCTACTCAATCAGATTGATTGCAAAGCCAATGTAAGTCGTCCCGACTGCATCATATGTTGCGATCTGATTGTTCGGCGCGAAACCAACAAACGGTGTTCCCTGACCGGAAGTCCCGGCCACCGCGTGCCCGTATGGCGTCACAGCCAGCGCATCGGCCGGGACACCGATTGTGTCGAGCGGGGGAGATGTCCTGGACTGCGCCACGGGATAATTTCCGCTGTTCCACTCGGTGGTATTCCACTTGCCGTCGCTACCAAGCCATTGGACGGAAAAATTGAACACGTACCCGCCTTTGTTGTTGACGGTGATCTTCTGGACCGGTCTCATGGTGTGTCTCCTGCTACGGAAAAAGTGTTAAGCGAAAAACGATCAGGATGCCGCTGCGTGGCGTCGATGTTCTTTACGTCYAACCTGACATAATTTTCTCCTTTTTCATTCAGGAACTATGAAATTGTTAAATCTCTCCAGATAGGGAGTCGAATTATTGTTGAATTGACAGGATAGGGTTCCGTGAATAATTGACATTAGTCTTCCCTATTCATGACGGCATATCTTGAACAGAGATACCGCCATGAACAGGGAATCAGACGTCGGGGTCCGGCATTGGGCGCATGTTGCCTCCCACAGAAACCTGGGCGAGATTGCGGAAATCTGCCTTCCGGCAAATGAGGTGACGACTATCGAGTGCGGCGAATCAGCGCGATCGTTGCGGCCGGTGGTTCGGCCCGCGCACCGTAGCCCTGCTGCTTAGCGCCGGAGGATGGGTGTGGATCGCACGCCAGACCGGGCCGTGGTGCGACCCTGGTGCGGTCCCTCATTGGGAAATCGGGTGATCCGCCTGATGAGTTCGTCCACTGCAGCAGTTCCAGTGATCAGGCATACGAAGTCGAGATGATGTTGCACGAGAGAGATTCCATGAAGTTTGATAGGTTCGAACCCGGTAAGCACCGCGCAAGCGCGCACGAAGCCCTTCAGGTGCGCCTCACTAGTGGTTTCTGTGGGCGCCGCCGCCGTGTCCCGGGCTAGCATCATGGTTCCCATCTCGCCGCGTCTTGGAATGCTAGTGCCTGTGGATCAATTCGGAAGTAGAAGATGCTTAAGTCTTACTTGCGTGAGGTGCAAGTGTGCTGCTACCAAGCATTGATCTGCGCATTGCATCCGGCGCTGCCGTTGCCCACATGGGCAACCGCATCAAGGGGATCTCACTTCACTGAGGCACAGGCCCGTGCCTCAGCGAAGTGGCCCACCCGGCGCGCGACCCGCCGATCAGGGTAAGTACCCCCCTGCCCACCCTTGGCCGTTTTACTCAGTCGCCCTACAATTTATCAACCGATCACTAATCGGTCGATCAATAGCAGAGGCAACCATGGCAATCCGCAAACTCGCGCACTTCTCGATCCGCACCACGGACCTCGAGACATCCTGCGCCTTCTACGAACGCATTCTCGGCTTCAGGCAAGGCTATCGCCCGCCTTTCGATTTCCCCGGCGCATGGCTGTACATGGGCGGTGACGAAGGTGACTTCGGCACCGTCCACATCATCGGCGTCGCCCCGGACAACCCCGGCGGGCTGTCCGCCTACCTCGGCGACCGCGCCCTTGCGGCGGCGGGTACCGGCACCCTCGACCACATCGCCTTCCTGGCCACCGGCGTGGCGCAGATGTGGGCAAGGCTGGAAGCCGAGGGCATCCCGTGGCGCGACCGCACCGTCCCCAGCCTGGGCCTGCACCAGGTGTTCATCGAGGACCCTTCCGGCGTCACCATTGAACTGAACTACCCCGCCGCCGAGGTGGCGGGCCTTGAAATCCCGGGCGACGGCGCACGCGCGCCCCTCCCCGCAGTGGCAGGAGACTGACCATGACAGCCCTATCGACACGGCCAAAGGCCATCATCGTGGGCGGCTCGCTGGGCGGGCTGTTCGCGGCCAACCTGCTCGCCCGCGGCGGGTGGGAAGTGGAGGTATGCGAGCGCGTTCCCGAAGCCCTTGCCGGGCGCGGCGCGGGCATCGTCACGCATCCGGAATTGTTCGAGGCCCTGGCCGCCGCCGGGGTCGAGGTGGACGACGCCATCGGCGTGCAGGTGAAGTCCCGGCTGACGCTGGGCCAGGACGGCAGCGTCCTGGCCCAGCGGGAGCTGCCGCAAACGCTGACAGCATGGGGCAAGATGTACCACGTGCTGCGCTCCGCCTTCACCGGAGGCACCTACCGCACGGGCGCCAATGTGGTGTCGGTGCGCAGCGAGCCCGGCCGCGCCGTGGTGATGCTGGACGACGGCTCGATCCATCACGCCGATCTTGTGGTCGCCGCGGACGGCTTCCGCTCCGCGTTGCGCGAGTGCCTGTTGCCCGAGGCCCGGCTCCAGTACGCCGGCTACATCGCGTGGCGCGGCCTGGTGGACGAAACGAGCCTGAGCGAAGCCACGCGCGACATGCTGTTCGAGAAGTTCGCCTTCTGCCTGCCGCCGCGCGAGYAGATCCTCGGCTACCCGGTGGCGGGCCAGGGCAACAGCACCCGGGTTGGCGAGCGCCGCTACAACTTCGTGTGGTACCGCGCCACCAGCGAAGACATGGACCTGCCCAACCTGCTGACCGACGCCAGCGGCAAGCGCTGGTCCGGCGGCATCCCGCCGGCGCTGATCCGGCCGGACGTGCTGGCGAGCATGGAGGAAGCCGCGCTGGCCAACCTGGCACCCCAGTTCGGCGAGGTGGTGGCCAAGGCCGCGCAGCCGTTGTTCCAGCCCATCTTCGACCTCGAGGTGCCGCGCATGGCGTTCGGCCGCGTGGCGCTGCTCGGCGACGCCGCCTTCGTGGCGCGCCCGCACTGCGGCATGGGCGTGACCAAGGCCGCGGGCGACGCCATGTCGCTGGTCAACGCGCTGCAAGCGCATGACAGCGTCAGTGCCGCACTGGAGAGCTACAGCGCCGAGCGCGTGCAGGTGGGTGCGGCCATCGTCCGGCACGCGCGCCACCTCGGCGCCTATATGCAGGCGCAGCTCAAGAACGAGACCGACCGCCAGATGGCCGAGCGCTATCGCACGCCGGAAGCCGTGATGCGCGAGACGGCGGTGTCGACGCGCTTCTGAGCGCGCCGCCGCCCCACGCCAAACCAACCGCCCCCAAACGGAGACAACCTTGGATCACACCGCCCCCACCTTTGCCGCAGCCGCCCGCGAAAGCGCCACGCCCGCCGCGGCCCCACCGAATCCCCTGCTCGCCAATCCGGCATTCCAGTCCCTGGTGCGCGCGCGGCGCAGGTTCGCGTGGGCCCTGACCGCCACCATGCTGGCGGTGTACTTCGGCTACATCCTCACGCTCGCCTTCCGGCCCGCGCTGCTGGGCCGCCAACTGACCCTGGGCCAGCCCATGAGCGTGGGCATTCCCGTGGGCTTCGGCATGTTCGCGGTGACCTTCCTGCTGGTGGCGGTGTACGTGCATCGCACCAACACCGTGTACGACCAGCGGATCAGCGACCTCAAGCAAGGGGCAGCAAAATGAAGCAAACCGCCATTTCCGCCACTGCCGCAGCCCTGCTGCTTGCCGCCCTGCCCGCGTTCGCGGCGCCGGGTCCGGTGGGCCAGGGCATGAACGTCATCGCCATCGCCATGTTCCTGGTGTTCGTCGCCGCCACGCTCCTGGTCACGCGCTGGGCCGCCAGGAGCAACCACAGCGTGGCCGACCACTACGCCGCCGGCGGCAAGATCACCGCCCTGCAGAACGGCTGGGCCATCGCCGGCGACTACATGTCGGCGGCCTCCCTGCTGGGCATCTCCGCGCTGGTCTTCACCAGCGGCTACGACGGCCTGATCTATTCCATCGGCTTTCTCGCCAGCTGGCCGATCATCCTGTTCCTGATCGCCGAGCCGCTGCGCAACCTCGGCCGCTTCACGCTGGCGGACGTGGTCTCCTACCGCCTGCAGCAGCGGCCCATCCGCGCGTTCTCCGCGTCCAGTTCCATCGTCATCGTGCTGCTGTACCTGGTGTCGCAGATGGTGGGGGCCGGCAAGCTGGTGGAGCTGCTGTTCGGTTTCAGCTACACGGCGGCGGTGGTGCTGGTCGGCGTGCTGATGGTGGTCTACGTGTTCTTCGGCGGCATGCTGGCCACCACCTGGATCCAGATCATCAAGGCGGTGCTGCTGCTCGCCGGCGCTGCCTTCATGGCGTTCATGGTCATGAGCCGCTTCGGCTTCAGCCTGAACGCGCTGTTCGCGCAGGCCATCGAGGCCCACGGCAAGCACGCGGCCATCATGAGCCCGGGCGGCCTGGTCTCCGATCCCGTCTCGGCGGTATCGCTCGGCCTGGCGCTGATCTTCGGCACCGCCGGCCTGCCGCATATCCTGATGCGCTTCTTCACCGTCGGCGACGTCAAGGCGGCACGCAAGAGCATTCTCTATGCCACCGGCATCGTCGGCACCGGCTACGCGCTGATCATCATCATCGGCTTTGGCACCATCGCGCTGGTGGCCAGCGATCCGGCCTACCACACGCCCGCTGGCGCGGTGATCGGCGGCGTCAACATGGTGGCCGTGCACCTGGCCCATGCCGTCGGCGGAAACCTGTTCCTCGGCTTCATCTGCGCGGTGGCGTTCTCGACCATCCTGGCCGTGGTGGCGGGGCTGACGCTGGCTGGTTCCTCGGCCATCTCGCACGATCTCTATGCCAAGGTCCTGCGCCAGGGCAACGCCACCGACAAGGAGGAGATGCGCGTCTCCCGGATGACCACGCTCGTACTGGGCGTACTGTCCATCCTGCTGGGTATCCTGTTCGAGAAGCAGACCATCGCCTTTATCGTCAGCCTGACCTTTTCCATCGCCGCCAGCTCGAATTTCCCGGTGCTGCTGCTGTCGATCTACTGGCGCGGGCTGACCACGCGGGGCGCCGTGGCGGGCGGCTCGCTCGGGCTGCTGACCGCGGTGGTGCTGACGGTGCTGAGCCCGACCGTGTGGATGCAGGTACTCGGCCATGCGAGTGCCATCTACCCGTACGAGTATCCGGCGCTGTTCTCCATGCTGGTGGCCTTTGCCGGCATCTACGTGTTCTCGGTCACCGACCGGTCCGCGCG
The DNA here is from genome assembly GCF_056397325.1 of Cupriavidus sp. 05N39. Lineage (NCBI taxonomy): Bacteria > Pseudomonadati > Pseudomonadota > Betaproteobacteria > Burkholderiales > Burkholderiaceae > Cupriavidus > Cupriavidus sp. 05N39. Next base: position 5,119 of record NZ_JBFTNE010000066.1, on the reverse strand, counting down.
CGGTGCGCGCGAACGCGGCGCCTTCAACAATCAGCTGGTCGATTGCGAGCTCGGGCTGGTCAAGCCGAGGTAGCACCCGTGCCCTGTGCTGCCGGCCGCACTGCCGGCAGCCCGGCCGCGCCTCAATTTATCACCCGATTGGTACAATGCCGCAAGCGCTCCGCACGGGACGTGCCTGCCACAGGTGAACGAATGAAACGAGACGCAACGCCGACCGAGAACGATGCACCGGCCAAGACCGGAAAACGGCTGCTCCCCGAAGAGCGGGAGCAGCAGATCGTGCAGAAGGCCATCGAACACTTCACGCGCAACGGCTTCTCCGGCAGCACGCGCGATCTCGCCAAGCAGATCGGCGTCACCCAGCCCTTGCTGTACCGCTACTTCTCCAGCAAGGAGGCGCTGATCGATCGCGTCTACAGCGAAGTGTTCCAGTGGCGGCCCGACTGGGAACGCCAGATCGCCGACCGCGCCACGCCGCTGACCGAACGGCTGTATGCGTTCTACCTCGACTACGCATCCGTGATCCTGCGCGAGGAATGGATCCGGGTCTTCATCTTTGCCGGCCTCACGCGCGAAGGCATCAACAACAAATACCTCAACAAGCTGCGCAGCAAGGTCTTCCTGCCCGTGCTGGCCGAGGTGCGTGCCGAGTACGGCATCCCGGAGCCGCGCAACGCGGCGGAGCTGGAAGCCGAGGTCGAGATGATATGGGGCCTGCACGCAGCCATCTTCTATCTCGGCGTGCGCAAATGGGTCTACGGCCTCAAGGTACCCTCGGACATCGACGCCGTGATCCGCCGCAAGGTGGACATGTTTCTCCACGGCGCGCCTGCCGTCATGCGTTCCCTGCGCGCGCCCGACAAGCCCGGCAAATAAGTCCCTGCGAGGATAACCGACGCCCCTTTCCGCTGGAGTCTTACCCATGGACAAGCTGCTGGCATTGAAGCTGTTCGTCGAGACGGTCGACGCCAAGGGGTTCTCCTCCGCCGCGCGCCGGGTCAACCTGGCCACGTCATCGGTGACCCGCATGATGGACAGCCTGGAGCAGGAACTGGGCACCGTGCTGCTGAACCGGTCGACACGGCAGGTGACGGTGTCCGAAGCTGGCGCAGCCTATTACCAGCGGGCGCGCAAGATCCTCGACGCGGTGGCGGAAGCCGATGCGCTGATCGCCGACCGCGGCGATACGCCGGTGGGCCAGCTTCGCGTGTCGCTGCCGGTGGCGTTCGGGCGCCGCTGCATCGCGCCGTTCCTCGGCAGCCTGCTCGCGCAGTATCCGAAACTGGAGATGGAGGTAACGCTGACCGACGAGATCGTCGACCTGCTAGGCCAACGCATTGATCTGTCCATCCGCCTGGGCAGCGCCGCGTCGCTCGACGAGGTGGTGGCGCGTCAGATCGGCACGTTCCGGCGCAGGGTGGTGGCAAGTCCGGGCTATCTGCGGCAGCGCGGCATCCCCGCCGCGCCGGCGGAGCTGGCCGGGCACGCGTGCCTGCGCTTCAGCTACGGCGCGGGCCAGCAGATGTGGACCTTCCTGCGCGGCGCCGAGGAAGTCCAGGTGCCCGTTCCGGGCACCTTCAGGAGCAACAACGCCGAAGTGCTGCGCGAACTGGCGCTGGCCGACGGCGGCATCGCCCTGCTGCCCGACTGGCTGGTCGACGAGGATATACAGGGCGGGCGCCTGACCGCCATCCTGGACGACTGGACCGTCAACCCCAACCGCGCCAGCTCGGCCATCTCCGCGCTCTACCTGCCCAACCAGCGCGGCTCGCGGCGCATCGCCGCCTTCCTCGACTTTCTCTCGCGGATTCCCGGCCCGACCGGCGGGAAAGAAGCGGGCGGCTGACCCCCCTTCCCTTTCCCCTTCCCCGCCCCTTGCCCCTTGCTTCCAGCGCAACGCAACGTTGCGCGGCGGCCCGATTCTCCGCCGACGGGTTGGCGCCTAACCTTCAGGTCATCTCTTTTCGAGACGGGCAGCGCGGCGCAAAGGCGAGCCTGCAGCCGCCGCCCCCCATCGCACCTGACGGAGAACCACCGTGACCCACCATCTCTTCACCCCCATTCGCCTCGGCAACCATACCCTGCCGCATCGTGTTGCCATGGCGCCGCTGACGCGCTCGCGCGCCGGCCAGCCCGGCAACGTGCCCACCGCCATGAACGTCGAGTACTACCGGCAGCGTGCCGGCGCGGCGCTGATCGTCACCGAAGCCACGCAGATCTCGCAGCAGGGCCAGGGCTACGCCTGGACGCCGGGCATCCATAGCGAGGCGCAGATCCAGGGATGGCAGGCCGTCAGCGACGCCGTGCACGACCAGGGCGGCATCATCTTCATGCAACTGTGGCACGTCGGCCGCGTTTCGCACCCGGTGTTCCAGCCCGGCGGCGCGCTGCCCGTGGCACCCAGCGCCCTGCCCGTCCCCGGCAAGACCTACATCATCGACGCGCAGGGCAACGGCGCCTGGGGCGACGTGCCGGTGCCCCAGGCGCTGACCCTCGATGGCATCCGCGACATCGTGTCCGACTACCGGCGCGCCGCCCGCAACGCCATGGCCGCGGGCATGGACGGCGTGGAGATCCACGCCGGCAACGGCTACCTGCTCGACCAGTTCATCAATTCCAGCAGCAACCAGCGCGATGACGCCTACGGCGGCAGCATCGAGAACCGGGCACGGCTGCTGCTGGAGGTGGTGGACGCGATCGCGGCGGAGGTGGGGCCCGCGCGCGTTGCCGTGCGGCTGACGCCCATGGGACGCTTCATGGGCATGGGCGATGTGTCGCCCGAAGAGACCTTCGGCTATATCGTGCGCCAGCTCGATACCCGTGGCCTGGCCTATCTGCACCTGGTCGAGCCGGCCATGGTCGGCACGGTCAGGGAAGAGCACGCCGATCCCCGCTGGGACGCAATCATCCAGCAGTTGCGTGGGGCCTACCACGGTGTGCTGATGCTGGCGGGCGGCTACGGGCGCGACAGCGCAGAGCATGCGCTCGCCAGCGGCCGCGCCGACATCATCGCCTTTGGCCGCCCGTTCATCGCCAATCCCGACCTGCCCGTCCGGCTGCGCGGCGGCCTGCCGCTGAACGCGCCCGATGCCTCGTCCTTCTTCGGCGGCGGCGCCGGTGGCTACATCGACTATCCGGCCGCGGCGTGAGCGCGGGGCGTGCGGGGGCTTGGGCCGCAGGCCCGATTGTGGTCAGTCATACCAAGGTCTGATTTCCCTAAACGCATACGCTAGCCGACCCGTCCTGATGGACAGCGGCATAGGCAATGCGGCACACCTATGATGCTGACAAGGCACGGCGCCAGCAGGGACGCTTCGCGGTACTGGAGCATCCGGGCGGCGGGCAGCGGGCAGCGGGTGTGGCGGGGGCTGGCCCCGCCCTGCCGTACAGCGTCTCCTCCTTGCCGGGCCGCGCCTCCAGCATCCCCGGGGCCGGCCGGCTTTTCTTCACGCCGGCTTGCCGCCATCGGGTGCGCCCGGCCTAGCCTTCGGCGTGGCACACGCCCAATTTCTGCGCCATCAGTACCAGATCGGCAAAGGTGCGCGCCTTCATCTTGCGCATCGCCTGTCCGCGGTGGATCTTCACCGTGACCTCGCTGATGCCAATCTCGCCGGCAATCTGCTTGTTCATCAGCCCGGAGACCGCCAATGCCATGACTTCCGACTCGCGCGGCGTCAGGGTCTGGAAGCTGGCGCGCAGCATCTGGAGCCGGCGCATGCCCTCGCGCCGCCGCCGGTCTTTCTCCAGCGCCACCGATACCGCGTCGAGCAGGTCCTGGTCGCGGAACGGCTTGGCCATGAAGTCTTCGGCGCCGGCCTTCATCGCGGCCACGGTCATCGCGATATCGCCGTAGCCGGTCATGAAGATGATCGGCACGTGGATACCCAGCTGCGCCAGGCGCGCCTGCAGGTCCAGTCCGCTCGGGCCGCGCAGCCTGACATCGAGAACCAGGCAGCAGGGCACGTCCGGCATCTGGTACTCGAGCAACTCCGCGGCCGAGCCGAACAATGCAACATTCATGCCGACCGAGCGGAACAGATTGCCGAGCGCGCCGCGCAGCATGGCATCGTCGTCGACGACCAGCACCAATGCGTCGTCCCGAGCGCTCGGCTCGGCGGGCTCCAGGCTTTGGGATGTCACGATCTGCTTCTCCATTCAGCGTCAAAAAAGACCGGCAGGCGCTCGGCCATGCCGGTTGCTGTCCGGGGCTGCGCGGCATCCCCGCCTGGAATCTACGCCGCTGTCTCGCCTTTGTATTGTCAATTTGTGCCGCCGGTTTTGTCTATTGTTGTCTATTGTTCTTTAACCCGTGGTCGACACAATAAAGTTAGCTATCAGGCGCCTTGTGATTACTGCGCCCGCCCTGCCGGCATACACCCCGACGGCAGCCGACTAATACGAACAGACGATAGTGATTTCCTCCGGGCAAGTTTAGCCTTCGCTCGGGTTGCTTGCGCAGAGAGATCCAGCCTCGCTCCCGCGCATCACGGCCGCGCCGCTGCCGTGATCGGGCGCCGCAGCAACCCACCGGGAATCGGCCGTCTGCCGCCAGTGCCGCGTCATGTCTGCACGATCCCGACAACCCAACCTCAGGAAAGAATCATGACCAACGCCAAGCTAGAAGTGCTGACCCCGCAAAACAGCCAGCTGATCTTCATCGACCACCAGCCGCAGATGGCCTTCGGCGTGCAGTCGATGGACCGTCAGGCGATGAAGAACAATGCCGTTGGGCTGGCCAAGGCCGCCAAGATCTTCAACATCCCCACCACCATCACCACCGTGGAGAGCGAATCGTTCTCGGGCTTCACCTACCCCGAGCTGCTGGACGTGTTCCCCAACCAGAAGACGCTGGAACGCACCTCGATGAACTCGTGGGACGACCAGAAGGTGCGCGACGCGCTGGCCGCCAACGGCCGCAAGAAGGTCGTCGTCGCCGGCCTGTGGACCGAAGTCTGCAACACCACTTTCGCGCTGTGCGCGATGCTCGAAGGCGACTATGAGATCTACATGGTGGCCGACGCCTCCGGCGGCACCAGCAAGGAAGCGCACGACTACGCCATGCAGCGCATGGTGCAGGCCGGCGTGGTGCCGGTGACCTGGCAGCAGGTGCTGCTCGAAT
>NZ_JBFTNE010000065.1:0-41734 GCF_056397325.1 Cupriavidus sp. 05N39 | reverse complement strand
ATCCTCGCGCATGAACACCTCGATATCGAAGATCTCGCGGGCACTGCCGACAATTCCCTCGGTCAGCGCGAATCCAACTGCAAAGGCCTCCAGATCGCGCGGGGTCGCCATCATCACGGCATGTGAGATGCCGTTGAACACCAAGGCGATTGGAAACTCCTCGGCCACCTTATCGTTGTCCCGTGTCTGTATCACGCCACGGTGACGTACGATCTCGCGCTCCCTGAATCCGCTGCRCTCGCTCCGTTCTTCGCAGTACATTGGCTTGCCCCTAGAAATAGTCAACGCGGCGACGATCGCCGCTCACTCGTAGTAGAAGTGAATTGCACTGAAGCCATTGTACGAACCGGTTGTCGGACACGAAGATACAGAATGGCCAACAAGCGAGGACTACAGATGCAGTCGTCGAAAAGCGATCGCGAGGCCGGGTTCAGCCGGGCGCTCGACATTGCGGCTTGCGTGAATCAAGACAGCCCTGTCGCGGAGACAGGACGCAGCCACCTCGGGATCGTTGTTCGATCGAGGCGACGACAGGCCAGGAATATGAGAGAAAGGGTGCCCGGCAAATGGGGAAGCAGCACGGCCGCTACCCTCTGATGAGACGGTCAAGAGGGTGCCAAGGCCGACACTTACCCACCGCCGAAACAACACCAGCAATGTAGTCCTGGGCGTGAGGGAGTCACGGCTGATGGCAGGCGAGGGCAACCACACCCTGGGGTACTCTCTGCCCAAGTGCGCCTTACTTCTGCGCAGGCACCTCGGGCTGCCGGCACCAACACTTTGTGAATATGTTTGAAGCACCGCAGCACGTTCCACCTGACCGTCGAGATCCGGCACGTCGCGGGGACAGCGCAAGCTGTCGCTTATGATTCGAAATGATTAGATTTGGCTAGAAGCCAGGATGCTGCACATAAAAATGACAACGCCACCAAGCGCGATCAGAAACTCCACCGCCACCAGATATCTGTTCGAATCCGAATTTTCGTTCATTCCCACACCCTCTCGCATTGTGTGACTGGCGGCCCACTCAAACCACCGCAGCGGCGCAATGAGCCGTACGTGCATCAGGCTACTGATTCCGCGATTCTCGAACGGCACGCATCCAGTAATTTCACGAGTGCTATCGACGGACGAGACGCACTGCAAGAGTAGACGCCAGTGGCGTTGGGAGGGGCATACAGGGGCGCGAAGAAGCGGGGATAACAGTCTCGCGGCGTCGCGGAAGTTCGCCTCGCTCCGGCTGCCATGGAAGTGCCTTTCAATGCCCAAATCATACTCGAAATGCGCCTTTGGTCGCATTCATTCGCGTGCCGGAGGGGGCGCGCGGGCTCCAATCGAAACTCAAATGCAAGAGGTAACTATCTTGCCAAGCGTGATCAAGGCACTCTCCAACTGCGGCGTCCAGGCGTAGCTATAATTAAGGCGAATGAAATTCTTGAACCCATTGGATGGGGAGAACATATAACCCGGTCCGACCGTGATTCCCTGTTCGAGGGCGCTGCGATACAACTTCATGGAGTCTACGCTGTCCGGTAGCTCGACCCAGAGGACATAGCCGCCCACGGGGTGCGAAGTGCTTGTTCCGGCGGGGAAAAAGCGATTCACCATTGACACCATGATGCTAGCTTGCTGAGCGTAGGTACGCCTCACCTTTCGAAGATGATGATCATATCCATCATTTTTTAAATACTCGGCAATTGCCATCTGCGGGAGCGAGGGGGTCGTCAGTGTATTTAGGAATTTCAGCTTCTCCACTTTATCGCGATACCGTCCAGGCATGGCCCAGCCGATGCGATGGGCGACTGCAAGGCTCTTCGAGAAGGAAGCGCAATATAGAACCAGTCCTTTTTCGTCATAGGACTTCAGCGAACCGGGATGGCTCTCTCCATAATAAAGCTCGTTGTAGACATCGTTCTCTATGACTGGAATATCGTGTTCGGAAAGTAGCTTTACCAGCGCCCGCTTCTTCTCATCCGGCATCTGAAAGCCAAGAGGATTATGGAAATTTGGCATCACCATGCAAGCGGCAATCTTCTGTCCGCTGATTATCTTCGAAAGCGCACCCAGATCGATGCCCTCGCGAGGATCGGTCGCGACCTCGATTGCCTTCATCCCCATGCGCTCTATCGCATGCAGCATTGCGTAAAACGTCGGCGACTCGACGGCCACAGTGTCCCCATGCTGCGCCACCGCTTGCAGGCATAGGTTAATAGCCTCGGTTGCCCCGACCGTCACAATTATCTCGTTCGGGTCGACAGAAAGTCCATTTTCCAGGTGCCGCCGGGCAATTTGCCTTATCAATTGCGTGTTTCCGGGCGGCAAATCATCCATGACATCCCAGTGCGGATGCCGGCGCGCTATCGTGCTTGCATATTGATTAAGGCGCCGCCAGGGAAACAGGGACGGATCGGGATAGGGAGAACCAAAGGGAACGGCGTTGTGCCCGCGTATCGACCTAAGTGTGGATAACACAAGCCTGCTAACGTCGACCTCCGCGGAAATCGGAATCGGCTGTGATGCTCGCAGTTCCATGCCGACCGGCTCGCCTGCGCGCCGTCGTACAAAATAGCCGGACTGGGGCCGACTCTCAATAATGCCCTTGCTCTCCAGATGCACATAGGCACGTATCACCGTCGTCATGCTGACCTGGTGGTGCAGGCTGGTTTGCCTCACGGAAGGTATCTTTTCTCCCGGCAGGAGTACCCCATGCGAGACCATGGCCTCGATCTCGGCAACAAGTTTCTCATATAGTTTCAAGCTGCCATCTCCTCAAGCTCGTGAGGAAGAGCGAAGTTGATCCGCCGCCACTTCGGCATGGCTTTCATTATAGTCATCAGGATGGCCGGAACGATAGCGAACAAACGCCTGACTGGCACCGAGCGCGTCCCCACCGGATACCATCAGGCAATAGCCCAAGAGATTCTCGGGTCTATCGTATCGGCTCCTCCGGTCCCGTGTCGTCGCTACTCGGGTACTTGGATTGGCCAAAGCGCAGGATGAGCACACCCAGGGCAAGCAATACGATTCCCAGACTGGATGCGAGCAGATGCAACTCGGTCGCCTCGTTATAGCGGAGTATCAGGTCTCTGGCCAGCGAAACCATGGCGATATAGAGCGGAAAGCGGACCGGGAGTTGCCCTAGTTTCAGGTATCTTGCCACCATGGCCAGAACCTCGAGATAGAGAAACATAAGGAGCAGATCCGTCAGCGTTACCTGCCCAATTTCCACAACCTTCCACGCCTCATGCCCCATTGCGAAGCTTGTGGCCAATCCGATCAGAATCAAGCCGACCAGCTCCCCGACACCAATGAATCCTTCGAATCGATTTCGAACAATCATCAACGAATCCCTTCGCTCTTCCACCATCCTCATCCTTTAATTTGCACAAACCAGCCGATTTACGTTGAAATCAAGCGACAGGGGGTCTTCTACGGCCACCCTTTTCTGGCGGCAGAAGCCGCATGGCGCCATGCCATGCGGCTTGATGCCGGTTCCGCCGGGCTAGTGGTGGGCAACGACCTTCCCACGGAAGACGTGGTACTGGTAAAGGTTGTATCCAATCATGATGGGCAGGACGGTACCAATCCCCAACAGCATGAACACCAACGTGGGATTCTCCGACGCTGCTGCCGTGATGGTGAGCTGGCCGGGGATAAGGCTCGGGAACAGGCTGATCGCCAGGCCCGCGAACGAAACGATGAAAATCAGCACCGATGCCCGGAAAGGTCCCCGGACACTGCCTACGCGCAGAGCATAAGCGATGTAGACAAACGACAGGATCGCAAGCGTAGCCAGTGCAACAAGGACATGAAATACGCCAGGTTGCGCCCAGCGCGCTTGGACAATCGGGCTAAACAGCATGGTGCCGGCGGACAACAGGATGGCAGAGGCAGCTGTGAGGAGCATGCTGATGACGGTGTAGCGGCGGGCAATCTGCTCAAGCTGACCACTTACCTTCTTGACCAGGTACGTTGCGCCAAGGAGCGCATAACCTGCTGTTACGCCCACAGCAGCAACCACGGTGAAGCCCTCGCTACCGATCCCGGGTGCAAGGCCTGTAATCACCTTGCCGAGAATGACACCCTGGGTAACTGCCGCCAGCAAACTGCCGATGCCAAAAATGAGGTCCCAGCCGCGCTTGCGGTGCGCCGCGTGCCGAAATTCGATCGCCGCACCGCGCAGAATGAGACTCGCGATCAACACCATGATTGGCACGTACAAGCTTTGCAGCAGCATCGCGTATGCGCCTGGAAATGCCCCGAAGAGGGCACCGCCGAGTGCGACCAACCACGTTTCATTCGCATCCCAGACGTGGGCAATCGAAGCGAAAATGGAGTCGCGGTGCTCTTCCTTTTTCGTGAAAAGACTCAGTATGCCGACACCGAGATCGAATCCATCGGTAATGACATAAAATATCAGAAATAAACCAATAAGACCGAACCACGCAATGGTAAGCATGGAGGTTGGAGACGAATTCATTTTTTCCCTCTATGTAAAGATTTCAGCTTCCTGCTTTCAAAGCCATATCAATAGCCAGAATGCGCGGCGGGGACGGCACGAACCTGCTCTACCGGCGGCATGAGTGTGAGATCCGGCCCCTTCTTCAGCCACTTCTTCGCAAAGACAAAGAAGGAAATGAACAGCACTACATAGAATGCGGCGAACATGAACATGCTCCCTGACACTGCACTTGCGGGAACCGCCGAAACCGCATCCCGGGTCCTCAGTAGTCCGTAGACAATCCAGGGTTGACGACCCACTTCGCGGACGATCCACCCGCACTCCACCGCGATATAGGGCAGAGGAATGCACAACACCCAGGCAAGCAGCAGCATCCGGTTCTCAAGCAGTGCGCTCAGCCTGCCTCGGGTCTTGCGGAAAACGTATGCCGTCCAGAACGCCAGTACCACAAAGAGGAAGCCGATTCCCGCCATCACACGGAAGGCGTAGTAAAGCAGCGGCAGCATGGTGGGTTGGTCTTCGCGGGCGATATCGGCGAGGCCTGTCACCTTGCCCGTCAGGCTATGGGTGCCAAGGATACTCAGCATGCCGGGTACTTCAATGGACCAATCGTTTTCCTGCTTGGCCTGATTCGGCCATGCCAATAGTGACCATGATGCGCCCTGTCCCGACGGATTCGTGTGCCAGTGGCCTTCGATTGCCGCGCCCTTGGCAGGTTGCGTCTCGAACACGTCGACACCGCTCGAGTCGCCCAGCCAAACCTGCAGCGGGGCAACGAACACCAGGATCCATAGCGCGAGCTTGAAGGAGCGGGCAAAGAACTCAGGATTCCGGCGCTTTAGCAAGTAGTAAGCGGAGATGCCGGCGACCACAAACAGGCCGGTCTCGATTGCGGCCACCCACATGTGCGTGACGCCCCAGATCATGTCCGGGTTGAAGATCGCGCGCAGATAGTCGGCAACCACAACCTTTCCATCGACCACAGTCACACCGGCCGGCGTCTGCATCCAGGAGTTGGCAACCATGATCCAGAAAGCCGAGAGGGTGGAGCCAAATGCGACCATGCCGGTCGCAAACAGATGCGTTCCGCGAGATACACGGTCCCACCCGAACATCATCACTCCGACGAACCCAGCCTCCAGCATGAAGGCCATGGCGCCCTCAAACCCCAGGATGTTCCCCAGGAACTGCCCGGAATGCTGCGAGAACGGCGCCCAGTTTGTCCCGAACTGAAACTCCATGGGAATCCCGCTCACGACACCCACTGCGAAGTTCAGCACCAGCAGCTTGCTCCAGAACCGTGCATGCCGGTAATACGCCACGTTGCCAGTCTTGATCCAAAGCGTCTCGACGACGAGAAGAAATGCTGAAAGGCTAATGGTTAAGATCGGCCACAGTATGTGGAAGATTGCCGTCATGGCAAACTGGGCCCTTGATAAATTCAGGACATCACTAACTGGCATTTTGGTGCCTCCGCTCAAATGAAAAATAACCTTCCGACCTGATTGAGTAACCCCCGGGCGCGAGGCGAGTCGGCGGACCCCTCGAAAGGGAGTGGCCAACTCTCGATGCCGCCGGCGCCCCGCTAGGCGTCAGGAGCCGAGCGCTCGAGAAGAATCGGTATCGACTTCGAAGTAGGGGTACGCGCTACGTCGGCAAAGCTGTCAAGCGGAACCAATGGATTGGTTTCCGGGTAGTAAGCGCCCATGCAACCGCGCGGAATGTCGTATTCAACCAGGAGGAACCGGTCGGCGCGCCGCGAGATGCCGTCATCCCAGACGCCAATCAGGTCGACAAATTCGCCGGGCGCAAAGCCGAGCATGTCAATGTCCGCCCGATTCGCGAAAATCACGCGACGCTGGCCGAAGACGCCGCGGTAACGGTCGTCGAGGCCGTAGATGGTGGTGTTGTACTGGTCGTGCGAGCGCGTGGTCATCAGAACCATCAATTTCTCGCCGTACTTCGCGCGGGCCCGGTGAATCGGTGTGTCCTGTTCGATTTCATGGACTACGAATTGCGCCGTGCCGCTTGGCGTCTTCCAGACACGCTCGCGAGACGCAACCCGGAGGTGGAAGCCACCCGGTTCGGCGATACGGGCGTTGTAATCATGGAAGCCTTCAACGACTTTCTCGATAGCGTCCCGGATGCGGGCGTAATCTTCGGCATACCAGAGCCATTCAATTTTGCTGCCGCCGAGGGTGGCCTCAGCGATTCTCGCCACAATAGCGGTCTCTGACATCAGGTTGGGCGAGGCCGGCTCGTTGATGCCATACGAGATATGGACCATGCAGACCGAGTCTTCCACGGTCACACCCTGGGCGACTCCGGCTTGCATGTCGATTTCTGTGCGCCCCAGGGTCGGAAGGATCAGGGCATCCCTGCCATGAATGAGATGGCTGCGATTCAGCTTCGTGGCAATTTGCACCGTCAGGTCGCACGCGCGAAGCCCTTCCCAGGTGCGAGGCGTATCTGGCGTTGCCATCGCGAAATTGCCGCCCAGGCCGATAAAGACCTTAACCGTGCCATCAAGCATGCCGTCGACGGTCGCAACCACATCCATGCCGTGATGGCGAGGCGGTTCGAAGCCAAACACTTCCTTGAGCCGGTCCAGGAATGCTGGCTCAGGCTGCTCTTCGATGCCCATCGTCCGGTCACCCTGGACATTCGAGTGTCCGCGAACGGGCAGCAGTCCCGCCCCCTCCCGCCCGATGTTTCCCCGCATCATCATCAGATTGGACAGCATGTGAATTGTGGCGACGGAGTTCTTGTGCTGCGTCAAGCCCATGCCCCAGGTCACGATGACACGCTCACCCTTGCAATAGATTTTGGCGAGTGCATCGACTTCTTCATAGGGTACGCCGGACTCCTTGACGATAAGCGCCCAGCTTTCCGCTCTCAAATCTTCGGCGAACTGCTTGAAACCGGAGGTATGTGCCTTGATGAAGTCCACATCGAGCACTCGTGGTTTCCCGTTCGCGAGCGCTTCGTCATCCAGTTCCACCACGCGCTTCGCTACGCCCTTCAGCAGTGCGAAGTCGCCGCTAAGCGTTGGGCGAATGAATGTCGAGCAGATCTGCGTACTCGACAGCGTCAGCATCTCCAGGGGATGCTGAGGGCTGGTGAAGCGCTCGAGTCCGCGTTCTCGGAGCGGGTTTACCGATACGAGTGTCACGCCTCGCTTGGCGGCTTCGCGAAGTTCGCCGAGCATGCGCGGATGATTGGTCGCCGGGTTCTGGCCAAACACGATGATCGTGTCGCAGTGCTCAAAATCATCAAGCGTCACCGTCGCTTTGCCGATCCCGACCGTACCTGGCAGGCCCCGGCTGGTGGCCTCGTGGCACATGTTGGAGCAGTCGGGGAAGTTATTTGTCCCGTAGGCGCGCACGAAAAGCTGATACAGGAACGCGGCTTCATTGCTGGCCCGACCCGACGTATAGAAGGTTGCACGATTCGGGTCATCAAGCCGATTCAAGTGTTTGGCGATAAGCGCGAACGCATCGCCCCAGGCAATCGGCTTGTATTTGTCAGTCTTTGAATCGTAGACCACCGGGTCCGTCAACCTGCCATGCTGCTCCAGTTCAAAATCTGACTGTTTCAGCAGTTCCGCAACTGTGTGCTGGGCCAGGAAATCGGGCGTGACGCGCTTGCTTGTGGCTTCGGCAGCGACCGCCTTCACACCGTTTTCGCAGAACTCAAAGGTGGAGGCATGCTCCCGGTCCGGCCACGCGCAGCCGGGGCAGTCGAAGCCATCCGGCTGATTCTGCTTGAATAGCGTCCGATACTTTCCTCCCGCTACCCTCTCTTTTAGAAGATTGATGGCGACATACTTTAGTGCCCCCCAACCAGCGGCAGGATGGGTATATGGTTCAATTCTTCCTTGAGTTTTAGACTCGTCCATAGCGATGGTTCCTATGTGGATGGGCGCTGCACCGCAACCGGGGATCGGGGCTGTGCGAGTAGAAGCAATCTGTAGGCGAAGAGTAGATGGAGCGCGCTAACCGAGGAGCACACAAATTCTGAGCAAGATGGGGAGTACAGTTTTCACGCCCTGCAGGTAGGCCGACTGCATCGCGGACGCGACCGGGCCGACGCCTCGAAACCGGCGAGCATGGCGTGACGGATTGTCGGAAGATGGCATCCGGATGGAATGTCTGCCGCGAGGCCCTGTTCAGGATGAGTGCCGAGACTGGCAGCGCCATTCGGCGTGCCCGGGCGGGCAGCACACTGTGCTTGGCCGCAACCTGGCGAACTGTACTTATCCCGGGCGGCGCCGGCCGCTAGGCTTCATACCAGACGCGGCGCATCCGTGGAGGCGCCTCGGCGCTTCCAATCCGGAGGAATTCCGCAGCACTTCCTTGAGGTGTATAGGCACTGGCACTGGAAGCGACTCGCGGAGAGGCTCTCCCGCCACAAATGAGCTTTTATCCACCTCCCCAGCGGAGACGCGGAAAAAATGCTTTTTATGCACTTACATTGCGAGCTGGCCAAACTGCCAGATTGGGTGGTCGTGATTCTTATACGGAAGGATTAGTGGGCTTCCGCCAAGATCCGCTCGTAATGAATCCAACTCAGTAGAAATCTGCGCCGAAAATTGAAAATTGAATCGGATAGTATCGATATTTCGTCGCCAACTCGCCAAATCTCCGTAAATCGTGTTGACCAATGGCTTAGCGAGACCTCAAGCGGAGAAACCGACCTCGGGTACGATGACTGGCTCGAGGAGCATCTCACGGAACGGGTAACCGATGGCTTGCAGTCTCCTATCGCCCGCTTTCAGCAAGGGAAGGTCGGGTTTTCGCTCCGGCACGGCGCCGAGTATCTAATCACGCATGCAACGCTGGGATTCAGGATATTTCGATGCCTGCTGGACAAGGACCTCGCTCTCATCGCATTCATTGATTCGAGAAGCGGGATGCAATTCCCTTGGATAACAATGAACCAGCTATTTTCAAGCGATGAGTTGAAGACTTTAACGGAGGTGCTCCGGGGAATATCTGATTAATGGCCATTGCGCCGAACGCTTCACGTTCCTGATGCTGACTGCTGAAGCATCAGTATCGGTCACCGAGCGCTCGATATTGCGCGAGATCGCGTCCAGCGCCAGCGCGTTGGGGGCCATACTGAACGGCTCGGAAATCTCATCGGCAATCGCCTCAAGYGCGATCAAGGTGTAGGCGACGAAGACGCAGATAATCGGGGTAAACAGCTCCGTCGAATCGACATGACCGAAAGGGAGCATCACGCAGTACGCGTATGCGGTACGGTGAAGCAAGACCCCGTACGCAAACGGAATCGGTGTGGATGCTATGCGCTCACAGCCACCAACGGTTTTCCCCAACTCATTAAGCTGGGCATCGAGCATCCAGAGCTTGGCTTCCGAGACCAGCTCACGCATCTGCAGCTCTGCGAGGTTATAGCGTATCTCGTTAAGAATTGCCGTAGGCCCGTAGCACTTCGCACGCAGCCTCTGCATAGCGTCTTCCCCGAGAAGGCGCACGAGATCCTGCGTCGGATCCGTCTCGCGCAGATCATGCTTTAGCGAATAGACAAAGGCGATAAGACGATTTACCAGCCGGATACGATCCTCGCTGCCGTCCGCGGGCAAGTAGCACAGTATTTGCGACGTAAGCGAACGCGAGGCGATGAGCACGCTTCCCCAAAGGTGACGGGCTTCCTTGAAGCGCTCATAGCTAGCATTGTTTCTGAACGCCAGAAAGATGGTCAGCGCGACGCCAAAGAGTGTAAAGGGAGCCGTATTGAGCGGAATCTTTTCACCCAATATTCGCCCATGGGTCAGGACAGCAAAGCCGCTGACAAAAGCCAGGAGGAGAAGTTGCGGAATGATGGTCTGCAATACTGACCCGCTCCACGCAAACAGCATGCTGAACCAGTTTCGCTTTGGCCGCACGATCATGATTTTCTCTTGCCCAGGAACCTATTTCCGCTCGAACCACATACGGGTTTTGCAGACCCGTCGGGTCAGGCACACACACACACCGAGTCGCCGGAAATCCAGCTACCTGGTGGCGCAGCAACTGCCGATGGTCGTAACTCCAAGTTCCGAGCCTCCCGGTTGGCTCGGCACCGGAACAGAACGTGCTTCCGTGCTCATCGCCGCAATGCTGGCAAACCTGAAGCCTGGATCGTCCGCGAAGCGAGTGGCACAAAGCGCGAAGGGGCTGAGGGACGGGGCTAGCACTACGTTTGCGTCGATTCGTTTGACGTGCTACTTCCCTACTTCTCGCCAGCCCCCCCCCATCTGGATCGACGCCATGGTGCCTCGACAGGCGGACGGGTCTAAGTCGAGATGTGAAAACGCCGGTATTACCCCCGCCCAAATATCATTCGAGGCGGGTGTCCCCACCAAGCCAAGTCATGCCCGCCCCCTCCGCTATGTCACTTCCGAACGCAACACACGGACAGGAATACTCTTGTACGAGGGCGTACCGCTTTCCTTGTCAATGTAGTCCAGAGGCACTAGCACGTTCGCTTCGGGGTAATACGCCGCCACCGAGCCCCGTGCGATGTTTGCATAGGCGATGGCAGTGATCCTTTTTAGACTTAGCTGTCTGCCAGTTACGATGGTCTCGATATCCACCAGGTCCCCATGTTCCAAGCCTCGTGCGGCCATGTCGGCTTCGTGCATGAATAGCACATCGCGTCGACCGAATACGCCTCGATAGCGATCATCCAGTGCATAGATGGTGGTGTTGTACTGATCGTGACTGCGGATCGTCATGAGACGCAGAACATTCTCGCCGCCCAGGACGTCGGCGTCTTCCTTCACGCCGCCATATACGGAGAAAACCGCCTTGCCCGATGGCGTAGTCCACTTGCGTTCGGTCGGCGGAAGTGGCAGGCGGAATCCGCCGGGGACGCGGATGCGTGCATTGAAATCATCGAATCCCGGCACTGTCTTTTCAATCAGATCGCGGATCTTGTCATACTCGGCAACCAGGTCCGACCACGGCACCTTGCTGTCAGGCAAGGTCGCGGTAGCCATTCCCGCGACGATCGACGGCTCGGAACGCAAGAATTCAGAGGCCGGCGTGAGCTTGCCGGCCGAGGCATGGACCATGGACATCGAGTCCTCGACCGTCACCGATTGTGGCCCGCCAGCCTGCACGTCAAGCTCCGTGCGGCCCAGGCACGGCAGCACGTACGTTTCCTTGGCCACCAGCAGGTGCGAGCGATTCAGCTTGGTGCCGATGTGCACGCTCAGATCGAGCTTCGCCATCGCGGGGAAGGATTGCCCGGAATCGGGCAGTGCGACTGCGAAGTTCCCGCCCAGGCAGATCAGTGCCTTGGACGAACCATCAATCATCGCCTGCATCGCCTTCACGGCATYGTGTCCGTGCCCGGTGGGCGGCTTGAAGCCGACGGTGTTTTCGATGCGCTGAAGGAAGTCGGCCGACGGCTTCTCGGTGATGCCGACCGTGCGGTTCCCCTGCACGTTGGAATGGCCGCGCAATGGGCAAATGCCCGCACCGGGCTTGCCAAAATTTCCACGCAGGAACAACAAATCAGCAATCAGGCGGACGTTGGCGGTGCCTTTACTGTGCTGCGTCACACCCATGCCATAAGTGACAATCGTGGCATTCGATTTCGCATAGAGATCTGCGACTTGCTCAAGATCCGCGCGGGTCAGTCCGCTTGCCTTCTCGATATCCTCCCACGAGGTCGCAGCCAGGTCGGCGGCAAATGCGTCGAAACCTTCTGTATGCACCGCGATAAAATCGCGATCCAGGACATCCCCATTTTGAGCATCCATATCCAGGAGCACCTTCATTATGCCCTTGAGCGCGGCAGCGTCGCCGCCAGCGTCAACCTGATAATAGGTTGACGCAATCCTGGTCGACCCGTATGTCGCCATTTCCAACCAGTTCTGGGGATCCGCAAACCGCTCGAGCGCACGCTCCCTGAGTGGATTGAATACCACTATTGGGACATTTCGCCGGGCCGCTTCATGAAGCGTACCCATCATTCGAGGGTGATTGGTCCCGGGATTGTGGCCGATGGAGATAATCAGCTCACAGCTGTCAAAGTCCTCCAATGACACGGTGCCCTTGCCGATACCGATCGACTGTGGCAAGCCAACGCTGGTTGGTTCGTGGCACATGTTCGAACAATCCGGGAAATTGTTCGTCCCATACTCCCGCGCGAACAGCTGGAACAGGTAAGCAGCCTCGTTCGAGGCCCTGCCGGACGTGTAGAACTCCACCTTGTCGGGCGACAACGCCTGCAGGATTTCGCCGATCCGGGCAAACGCATCGCCCCATTCGACCGCGCGGAACGTGTCAGTGGAACGGTCATACACAAGCGGATGCGTCAGGCGACCCATATCCTCCAACTCGAAATCGGATCGCTGCAGCAGCGACGACACCGTGTTGCTCGCGAAAAAATCCGGCCGCACCCGTTTCGTCGTGGCCTCCCAAGTCACGGCCTTGGCACCGTTCTCGCAGAACTGGAACGTCGACTTATGCTCCTTGTCGGGCCACGCGCACCCGGGGCAATCGAACCCGTCGGGCTGGTTGGTCCGCATCAGTGTGAGCGGCGCCTTGACCGTTTCCATTTGCAGGCGGATCGCCTGGGTCGTCGCACGAAGCGCGCCCCAGCCGCCAGCGGGCCCGTCGTAGGGCCTGATGCCGGGCACTTCCCGTCGCGTAGCCATGATTGCTCCATGAAGCCCATTCGCCTCAGACTGCCTGGGGCAGTTGTTGCCGCAGGGTCGCCGCCAGGCGAGCTTTTCCTAACAATAGCCTCGGCTTCCTGCTCGGCAAGTGCCAGTTACAAATGGCGCCGCCGTCAAGCGCATGACTGAAACCTTACACGCGTTCTCAATTTTCAATATGAGCCATCCGAGACATGCAAATCGTAACGTCTACTCTTGCCTGGCGTATACCCGCATATCGAAGACCTTATCAGCGTACAAAGCTGTTATGGTTAGTCGCATTCTGGGCTGGCATGGGACTAGTCGTGGAGTTGATCGGGCTGTCCATAGCCGCGGCCGGGATGGAAACGCATTGAGGCCACCAGCGGAGATCCGATGAGGCGCGATGTGCCAGTGGAAGACAGCGGCGCAGGCATTGAAGATGTGCCGACGCAGCGCTCGTTCGCAGTCAGACGCTGGCGTCACGGCACCGTGACGGCCGAGGAAGACCGTTTGGCCGAGGAATTGCCGGTCGCGCTCGAGTACAACGGCATCTCTCATGCGGTCATGCTGGCTACACCAGCCGATCTCGATGACTTTGCCATCGGCTTCAGCCTCAGCGAAGGCATTGTCGACAGCGCGAGCCAGATCTATGGCATCGACGTGGAAGCCGGTGCGAACGGCGTGACTGTCAAGTTGGAGATCGCCACCGCCGCCTTCGCCAGGCTAAAGACCCGGCGCCGCGCGCTGGCGGGTCGTACCGGATGCGGCCTGTGCGGCATCGAGTCACTGGGCGAGATCATGCGCGTGCCGCAGCCGGTGCATAGCCATGYCATCTTCGATCCGACTGTCTTCGATGCGGCGTTTGCCGCCCTGGTCAAGCGCCAGGCACTGCTGCGCGATACCGGGGCGACGCACGCGGCGGCGTGGCTGCGTGCGGATGGCGCATTGGCCTTTGTGCGCGAAGACGTGGGTCGTCACAACGCGCTCGACAAGCTTGCCGGCGCGCTTGCGAGTACCAACGAGGATACCAAGCGCGGCGCGGTGATTATCACCAGCCGGGCCAGCTACGAGATGGTGCTCAAGACGGCATCGATCGGTGCGGGGATCCTTGCCGCGGTATCCGGTCCAACGGTACTCGCCGTGCGGCTGGCAGACTCCGCTGCGATAACGCTGGCCGGCTTTGTGCGGACTGGCAGCCTGGTCGTCTACACGCATCCGGAACGGCTGCGTAYCCCGCAGGTACGCTGACTGTCCAGCTGTAAATCTACCCGCCCCAAACTTTGTTTCCGCCTCACACAACAACGGCACGCCGCACGCCTACCACCAATCACAGAAATTTAAACAGATTCATCCCCTGGATCTGCATAAACGATTGCTGCGCCGCCTGCAGCGAAGTCTGACGCTGGTAATACTCAGTAATAGCCGAGTAGTAATCCAGATCCTGCAGTCCGGAAAGTGTCTGGCTGTAATTGAGGCTACGGTTCGAGCCAATCGTATCGAGCGCGTCCAGCTCCTGCATCCGCGCCCCAACGCTGGTCTGGACCGTGCTGACGTTGTCCAGCGAATTGCTCATCTTGCGATTGGCGGTGGCCAGCACATTGGCCAGTGCCGCATGATCGGCATCGGTCGAGAGGGGCTTCTTCAGCGCGTTGATGACATCCTTGACGTTGCTGAAAATATCGGTGCCGGCAAGCTGCGCAGGTTGCAGGTCCATGCGATCGCCAGCGACCGGCGTACCCTTGACCGACAGCGAGAGGCCCGCCACCTGGATGCCGGCGCCATCCGTGTAGGTCACTGGCACGCCGATTGCCGCAGGCGGAACAGCGCTTTCGTCCTTCAGCTGATACTGCAAAACGCCGGTGGCCGGATCTGTGCCGAAGTTGATCGAGATACTGTGCCCATACAGTGCGTTGGTCGGGTCCGACACCGTGACTGCACTGTAGGTTGCCGTGCCCGTGTTGCCGCTGTTAGCCGAGGCAACATAGGTGGCCGTGTTCTGCACGCTCAGGAAGATGTCGCGGCCGTTGTCGCCGGTCGCCAGCTGACGTGCCACGTCGACCTGCAGCAACTGCTGACCGCTATCGCCGCTGTACTGCACGGCGCCGGCACTGTCCTTGCTGAACGGCGGCGACTGCGACTGGAAGCCAGCGAACAGGAAATTCCCGTTGCCGTCATCGCTGTTGGCCAGCCCGATCAACTGGTTGTAGTTGGCTTCAAGCTGCGAGGCGACGGAGGCGCGATCGGCATCGCTTATGGTGCCGTCACCGGCCTGTACCACCAGCGTCTGGATATTCTGGATCGCGGTAGTCACGCTCTTGAGCGTACTGTCTTCCATCGCGAGATTGCTGTTGGCTTGCTTGCGCGACGTAGCGTACTGGTCGTTAACCGCGCTGGATTGCGCTACCACCAGCGCCCGGGTTGCACCCACCGGGTCGTCCGACGGCGAGAGGATGCGGCGGCCGGTGCCGAGCTGCTGCTGCACATGCAGCAGGGAACCCTGCTGGCTGTTCATCGAGGCCAGGCCGAGTTGATAGAGCGTGGAGCTTGCGATGCGCATGTCTGTTCCTTTTCGGGGTCCGATTCGTCAGGGCGCTCAGCGGCCGATGCCGATGATGGTGTCGAACAGGGTAGTGGCAGTCTGGATAACCTTGGCGTTGGCTTGGTAGAGCTGCTGGAAGCGCAGCATGGAGACCGTTTCCTCATCCATGTTCACGCCGGACACACCTTGTTGCGCCGTCGTCACTTGAGTGGTGACGCTGTCTTGCGAGGTCGACGCGATCTGGATCGATTTGGCGCGGCTGCCAACGTCGTTGACGAGCTGCGCATAGGCGTCGTTGTAGCTCGACACGCCGCCGATGGTCTTGGCGCTCTGCAGCTTGGCCAGCACCAGCGCGTTCCCGTTGTCGGAGGCGCCGCTGGCGTTGGGTGTCAGCGTAATCTTGTCGTTGTTCGCCGGCGTGCCGCTGAAGCTTACGGTGATGCCGTTGATCACGTAGTCCTGGGCGCTGCCGTTCGGAGTCGGGCCAGTCGACGGCACCGCGGCGCCGGTCGGGTCGGTAAAGATGTATTTGGCGGTGGCTCCGTCGTAGGTGGCCGTGATCGCGGTGAGCGGCTTACTGGCGCCCGGTGCGACGTTGGTGACCTTCGCGGTACCCGTACCGGTGTTTGCGGCGCCTGCGCTGCCAGTCAGCGGGGCCTTCGCGGCCGCGATCTTGGCCGGATCCTTGATTGCCATGTCCATCGCCGAAGCAATGTTGCGGGTCGGCTGGATCTGGTAGCTGTCGTTGGCCGACATCGCCGTCGGGATCTGCACGTCCACGCCATCGAGCGAGAGTGTCAGCGGATAGGTGGCGGCGGCGCCCGGCTGGCTAACGGTCTTATTGTCCGACATGCGCACCAGGTTGTAGTTGGTGCCGTCGTAGCTCAGGGTGTAGTCGCTGGTGGTCAGCTGCGACGTATCGCTGATGGTGGCCGTTACCAGCGAGTTGCCGGCATTGGTGCTCTTTGGCAGTACCGACGGCGAGCCCAGCTTGAACAGGTTGCCGCCAACCTGGCCGGTCAGGTCCACGCCGAGCTTGTGCTGGTCGTTGAAGGTCTGGGCCAGCGTCACCGACAGCCGGCCGATGGCGTTCTGCGCGGAGTCCAGCGTCTCGCTGCGGAACTTGAGCAGGCCGCTGACGGAGCCGCCGGTGAGCGTGCTGTCGTCCATCTCGACGACGTTGCCGTTGCCTTGCGTGTAGGCGATCGCGGTACGCGAGGGGTCCGCGGACGATTGCACCGCCTTCAGGTCGTAGGAGGCGGTGCCCATCACCAGCGGCTGGCCGTTGCCGATGAAGACGTTGTAGGTATTGTCCTGCGGCACGACCTTGACGCCGACTATCTGGGTCAGTTCGGAGACCAACTGGTCGCGCTGGTCGAGCAGGTCGTTGGGCTGCTGGCCACCGCCGGCAGCGACGGCCCGCGTGATCTGGTCATTAAGCTTGGCGATCTGCTGGGAGTAGGCATTGACCTGGGTCACCGAACTTTGCAGCTGGGTGTTGACGCCATCGCGCAGTTGCTGGAAGTAGGAGTTGGCGGCACGCATCTGCCCCACCAGCGACTGCCCGGCGTTGAGCATGTTCTGGCGCGCGGCCGGATCCGCCGGCGTGTCCGATACGCCCTGGACCGCGGCGAAGAACTTCTGCATCAGCGGTGCCAGGCCGCCCTTCTGGTCGGCCAGCAGGTTGTCGATCTGGCTGATCTGGGCAGAGTAGGTCGAGAGTTGCGCGCTGGCGGTCACCGCGCCGCGCAGCTGGCCGGTCAGGAACTCGTCATAGACGCGGACCACCGAGGTGGCGTTGGAGCCCTGGCCATAGAACCCCGAACTGGTGTACTGGCCGCCCGCGGAGGCAATGATGGTGTTCTGCCGCGTATAGCCCGTGGTGGCCGCATTGCTGACGTTGTGGCCAACCGTGGTCAGCGCGTTCTGCGCCGTGTTCAGGCCGGAAAGTCCGATATTGAAGAGAGACATGCTCTAACCCCGCGTCTGGTGGCTGCCGCGCGCCTGACCGGGCGATCCGCGCACCGTGGCCGCCTGTGCTGGCCCTTCGATGCCGGGTCGCCGCTGCCGGACATCGACGGCGGTGAATGATGTGAGTAACGGCAGAAGTACAAAGAGACTTTAGTGCGCGGCGCGGGGAATTTGCGCCTGGCTCTCCGGTGGCCGCGCCAGCCGCCTGGCACGGCGTCCGGTCAGCCTGTTCCGGGCGCTCAGACGGGCACTTTTCGCATGATCCGCACCAGTTTCTCGCCATAAGCCGGATCGGTGGCGTAGCCGGCCCGCTGCAGGCCGCGCGCCGCGTCGTCCGGCGTCGCCGCGGCCAGCACCTCGGCGTAGCGTGGGTTGTTGCTCAGCAAGCGGCCGTAGTCGGCGAAGGCTTCGTCATACGAAGCGTAGGCGCGGAAGCGCGCGCGCACCTTTTGCGGCTGGCCGTCGATGTATTCGGTGGTGGTGATTTCCGCGACCTGGCCCTTCCAGTTGGCGCCCGCCTTGATGCCGAAGACATTGAAGGTGGTGCTGCCGTCCGGGTACGCGATCTCGCGCCGGCCCCAGCCGGATTCGAGCGCCGCCTGGCCGAGGATCAGCTTCGCCGGCACGCCGGTGGCACGTGCCGCCGACTGGGCGGGGCCGGCCATGCGCGAGACGAAGGCGCTGATGTGGGCGGGCGTGTCTTCCGGCAACACGGAGGCCCCGCCCTGCCAGGCGCCTGGTTCCTGCGGCTGGTACTGGCGCAGGCCCGCCGTGGGGTTCCAGCTGGTGCCGGCCACCACGCTGCCGACGCGCGGCCTGTCGGCATCCCCCGCGCCGTCGCCGTTGCGCATGTCCAGCGCGCGCGCCAGGCCGGGAGCCGCGTCGTCCATGCCGGCCTGCACGGCCGCCTGCTTCGCGGCGGCGCCGGCAAGCTCGGGCGGAAGGCCCGCGCCGCTGGCCCGCGCAAGCTGGCGCACCATCACATCGGCAAGGCCGATGCCGCGCGAGGACATCTGCTGCGACAGCTGCTGGTCCATCATCGACATGTACAGCTTGGTCTGCTCGTTGTCGAACAAGCCATCCTGCGGCGTGGCATCGCGCATGCTCTTGAGCACCATCTGCGTGAACACCGCCTCGAACTGCCGGGCGGCGGTACGCAGCGTTTCGGGGCTGGCGCCCGTGCGCGCATTCTGCTTGAGGCCTTCGAAGCCCTGCGTGTCGAGCGCGAAGCGTTGCGAGAGATCGGCCTGGGCGGCCAGGCGGCTGCTGGACATGGTCAGATGATCTCGAGGTCGGCGCGCAGCGCACCGGCAGCGCGCATCGCCTCAAGGATGGTCTGCAGGTCGGCCGGGGTCGCGCCGAGCGCGTTCAGGCCCTTGACCACGGCGGCCAGGGAAGCGCCGGCCTTGACCATCTGCAGCGCGCCGCCCTCCTGCTTCATGTTGATCTGCGACACTGGCGCCACCACGGTCTGCCCGCCGCTGAACGGGGCCGGCTGGCTGATCACCGGCTGGGTATTGATCACCACCGACAGATTGCCGTGCGCCACGGCGCAGTCGTCCACGGTGACGGCCTGGTTCATCACGATCGAGCCGGTACGGGCATTGAGGATGACCTTGGCGGCAGCCTTGGCCCGCGTGACGTCGATATTCTCGATGCGGGCCATGAAGCCCACGCGCGCGCCTGGCGCAGCGGGCGTGCGCACCTGCACCACCCGGCCGTCCAGCGCACTGGCTACGCCGCCGCCCATCGAGCGATTGATCGCCTCGACCACACGCTCGGCCGTGCCGTAATCGGTTTCACGCAGCTCCAGGTTCAGGATGCCGCCTTCCGGCTGGAACGCCGGCACCGCGCGCTCGACGATGCCGCCGTTGGCGATCCGGCCCACCGCCAGCTGGTTGACCTGTACCTTGCTGCCGTTGGCCGACGCGCCCGCGCCACCCACCAGCATATTGCCCTGCGCGATCGCGTAGACCTGGCCGTCGGCGCCCTTGAGCGGCGTCATCAGCAGTGTGCCGCCACGCAGGCTCTTGGCATTGCCCATGGAGGACACCACCACGTCGAGCTGGCTGCCCGGCTGCGCAAACGGCGGCAGCGTGGCCGTGACCATGACCGCCGCCACATTCTTGAGCTGCATGTTCTTGCCGGCGGGCAGGGTAATGCCCAGCTGCGAGAGCATATTGGTCAAGCTCTGCGTGGTGAACGGCGTCTGCATGGTCTGGTCGCCGGTGTTATCCAGTCCCACCACGAGGCCGTAGCCCACCAGCGGGTTGTCACGCACGCCCTGGAAGGTGGCGAGATTCTTCAGCCGTTCCGCGTGCGCCGCGCTCGCGAGCAGGCCCAGCGTCAGCGCAAGGAAGAGAGCGCGGACAAAGCGGCAGCRCAAGGCAGGGAGCGAAGACAGGAACATGACGCGGTCGGTGATCAATACGGTGAAACATTGAGGAAGAAACGCTGCAGCCAGCCCATGTTCTGCGTTTCGTCGATATAGCCCTTGGCGGTGTACTCGATGCGCGCGTCCGCCACTTGCGTGGAGGGCACCGCGTTGTCACCGGTAATCGTGCGCGGGTTGACCACGCCGGAGAAGCGGATGAACTCCGCACCCTGGTTGATCGCCATCTGCTTTTCGCCGGAGACGATCAGGTTGCCGTTGGCCAGCACTTCCAGCACGGTCACGGTGATGGTGCCGTTGAATGTGTTGGTGGCGCTGGCGCCACCGCTGGCCTTGAGCGCGTTGGCACCGCTCATCGTGGCATTCTGGCTGCTGCTGAACAGGCCAGCCAGCGCCTTGGGCACCGCGTCGAACGCCAGCGCGCTGTTGGAAGTGCGGCTGGCGTTGGTGCCGGAGTTCTTGCTGGCGTTGACGTTCTCGCTGATCACGATGGTGAGGATGTCGCCCACGTTGCGCGGCCGGCGATCCTCGAACAGCGGATTGCCGGCATACGACGACTGGTAGATCGATCCGCTCGACCGCGCCAGCGCGCGCGGCTCGGCCCGTGCGGTGGTGGGAAGCTGCACCAGCGGCTCGCGCGGAACCATCGCGCAACCAGTCGCGAAGCAGCACACGGCAAGCGCGCCCAGGCGAATCAGCGAGGCCATCATGATCATCCGAGCTGGGTGAGGCGCTGCAACATCTGGTCGGACGTCTGCACGGCCTTGCTGTTGATCTCGTAAGCGCGCTGGGTCTGGATCATGCTGACCAGCTCTTCGACCACGTTGACGTTGGACGCTTCCACGTAGTTCTGCTGCAGCGTGCCGGCGCCGTTCAGGCCAGGCACGGTGGTGTTCGGTGCACCCGATGCGTCGGTCTGCACATACATGTTCTCGCCGAGGCTTTCCAGGCCGGCCGGGTTGGCGAAGGTCGCCAGTTGCAGCTGGCCGACCTGCACGTTGTTGGCCGAGCCGGGCTGCGTCACCGAGACGGTGCCGTCACGCGCCACGGTCAGCGACGTGTAGTTGGCCGGCAGGGTGATGGCAGGCTGGATCACAAAGCCGCTGGACGTCACCAGCTGGCCGTTCTGGTCGCTCTGGAACGAGCCGTCACGCGTGTAGGCGGTGGTGCCGTCGGGCAGTGCCACCTGGAAGAAGCCGTTGCCGAGGATGGCCACGTCCTTGCTGTTGCCGGTCTGCTGCGGATTGCCCTGGGTATGGATGCGCTCGGTTGCCACGGGGCGCACGCCGGTGCCCAGCTGCAGGCCGGACGGCAGGGTGGTCTGGTCCGAAGACAGCGCGCCTGGCTGGCGTACGGTCTGGTACATCAGTTCCTCGAACACGGCGCGTCCACGCTTGAAGCCGTTGGTGGAGACGTTGGCCAGGTTGTTCGAGATCACGTCCATCTGCGTCTGCTGCGCATCGAGGCCGGTCTTGGCAATCCAGAGAGAGCGGATCATGTTTGTCCTCACAAGGCCGCCGCGAGCCGCGGCGGCACATCAATTCAATTTCAGTTGGTCGAGAGCAGCTGGTTGGAGCGCTGTTCGTTGGAATCCGCGCTCTGGATCATCTTCATCTGCATCTCGAAGCGGCGGGCGTTGGCGATCATGTCGACCATCGACTCGACCGGATTGACGTTGCTGCCCTCGATCGCGCCGGCAATGACGCGGATGTTGGCATCGACCTGCAGCGGCTGCGCGCCGGGGCGCAGGCGGAACAGGCCATCGTCGCCACGGGCGATGGAATCGGGCGGCGGATTCACCAGGCGCAGCTTGCCGATCTGGGCCAGGCCGGCGGAGGTTTCCCCGGGGCCGCGCGCCGTGATCGTGCCGTCGCTGCCGATGCTGACCGCCGCACCCGGCGGCACCGCGATCGGGCCACCGTCGCCCATCACCTGCAGGCCGGTGCTGGTCTGCAGTTGCCCGTCCGCCGACACCTGCAGCGAGCCCGCGCGGGTGTAGGCTTCGCTACCGTCCGGTGCCTGCACCGTCAGCCAGCCGTTGCCCTGCAGCGCCACGTCCAGCGGACGCTCGGTGTAGGTCAGCGGACCGGCCTTGAGGTCGGCGCCGGGCGTGGAGGCCAGCGCGAAGGCGCGCGTCGGCGACGCCTGCCCCACCACCGGCACCGCGCGGAACATATTGACCTGTGCCCGGAAGCCGGGGGTCGACGTGTTGGCCAGGTTGTTGGACACCGCGGCCTGCTGGTCGAGCGTCTGCTTGGCGCCCGACAGGGCGGTATAGATCATGCGGTCCATGGCGTCCCTTTAACTCCCGCTCGTCCGGTTCGTCCGGCCTATCCTGCCGACGCTGCGCATTACAGGTTGACCAGGGTCTGCATGACCGTGTCCTGCGCCTTGATGGTCTGCGCGTTGGCCTGGTAGTTGCKCTGCGCCACGATCAGGCTGACGAGCTGGCCCGACAAGTCCACGTTGGRAGCTTCCACCGCGTTGGACTTGAGCTGGCCGAGGCTGCCGCCAGGCGCGGCGATCACCGCCTGACCCGACGCGCCCGTCTCGGACCACACATTGTTGCCTTCGGGCTTCAGGCCCTGCGTGTTGCCGAAGCCGGCCATCACGACCTGGCCCAGCGACTGCTTTTGCTGGTTCGAATAGCTGCCGAGGATCGTGCCGTCCGGCTGGATCGCGAAGCCGAGCAGGCTGCCGGCGGTATAGCCGTTCTGGACAGGCGGTTTGGTATCGCTGGCGCCGGCGAACTGCGTGGTGCCGGTCAGGTCCATCGCGATGGCCAGCGGAGCCGCGCCGTTGGAAGCCGCAATATTGATGGTGGTGGTAGCACCTGCGCCCGGTACCTGCAGCGTGCCCTTCGAGTCGAACTTCAGCGTGATCGGCGCGCCGACGACATTGCCCGCCGCATCGGTCAGGTTCATCGTCCAGTCGGTGCCACCGCCACCGGCTGCCGGGAACGTGCCCGCGCCGGGGGTACCCGTGGAGAAGTACGCCGTCAGCTGCCTGGCGTTGCCCAGCGAGTCGTACACCGTAACGCCGGAGCTGTAGTTGTACATATTGGACGTAGGCAGCGCCGCCGGCGTGCTGGCGAATGCCGCTCCCGGTACCTTGCTGCCGGAATCCAGGTTGAAGGAAACGCCCAGCGTGGTCGTAGCCTTGGCCGCCATCGTGGTGTTCGGCACGACCAGGGGTTGCGGCTGCACCGCACCGCCGCCGGTCGCGCCTGCCGGATAGCCGCTCAGTTGAAGGCCCTGCGCATTGGTGATGCGGCCGTCTTGCTGGCGCTGGAACTGGCCATTGCGCGAGTAAAAGACTGAGCCCGACGAGTCGGTCAGGCGGAAAAAGCCATTGCCGTTGGTAATCGCCACATCGAGCGCGCTGCCGCTCGATTCGATATTGCCCTGGTTGAATGACTGCACCACCGAGTTCACTGTGGTACCGAGGCCAATCTTGGTACCGGCATACACGTCGGCGAACTGGGCCGTCGATTGCTTGTAGCCGACGGTGTTGGCGTTGGCGATGTTATTGCCGATGACGTCCAGATTCGATGCGGCGGCGTTGATGCCGCTTACCCCTTGACCGAAACCCATGATATTCCCCTAGTTAGCTGATTCGCTGATGTCTTAAAGAATGCGGCGAACGTCGTCGACCGACGCGGTGCGGTCATTGCCGATATCGACGAGCACACCGGTGGAGTCACCGCTGATGCTGTTGACCTTGCCGTACACCAGCGCCACCGGCGTGACATCCTTGCCGTTGGCGGTGGCGGTCACCTTGAAGCTGTAGTCGCCGTCCGCTACCGCGACGCCCGCGTCGTTCTTGCCGTCCCAGGCGATGTCGTGCACGCCGGCAACCTGGCCCTTCATGTCGATGGTGCGCACGGTGTTGCCGTCCTTGTCGAGCACCTGCACGGTGACCGCATCCGCGGTCGCGGGCAGGTCGACACCGATCTTGCCCGGCACGCCGCCCGCCACCGACGTGGCGCTGCCCGGCACCATTACCGTCTTGCCGATCAGTGCCGCGGAGTCCATGGCGCGGCTGGCGCTGACCTGGCCCAGCAGCGTATTCAGCGTGGCGTTCATGGTCTGCATGCCGCTCACCGTGCTGATCTGCGCCAGCTGCGTGGTCAGCTGCGAGTTGTCCATCGGGTTGAGCGGGTCCTGGTTGTTCATCTGGGTGACCAGCATCTTCAGGAAGTTGTTCTGCAGGTCGGCCGCGCTCGCGCTTCCGCTTTGCAGCGTATTGGCAATCCCGGCGGCGCTGGTGTTGTTGCTTGTGGCGGAGGTCGTAGTCATTGCGTATCCCGGTTTACTGACCGATGGTCAGTGTCTTGAGCATCATGTTCTTGGCGGTGTTGAGGACTTCCACGTTGGCCTGGTAGGAACGCGAGGCCGAGATCATGTTGACCATCTCCTCCACCGGGTTGACGTTTGGCATCGTCACGTAGCCGTCGGCGTTCGCCAGCGGATGCGTGGGGTTGTGGACCATGCGCGGCGGCGACGGATCCTCCATCACGCCCTCCACCTGCACGCCCCCGATGTCGCTCTGGCCTGGTGTCGCGGCCAGGCCGAACACCACTTGCTTGGCGCGGTAAGGCYGGCCATTGGGGCCAACGGCGCTGTCGGCGTTGGCGAGGTTGGAGGCGGTCACGTTCAGGCGCTGCGACTGCGCAGCCATGGCCGAACCGGTGACTTCGAAGATGTTCATGGCTGGCATGGTGCGCTCACTGCTGGATGGCTGACAGCATGGTCTTGATCTTGGCGCTCATCACGGTGAGCCCGGATTCGAAATGCACCGCGTTGTCGGCAAAGGCGACGCGTTCGGTATCCATTTCGACCGTATTGCCATCGATACTCGACTGCATCGGGATGCGGTACTCGAGGTTCCTCTCGTCGATCCCCGACGCCGACGCCTGGCCCGGCAAATGCCGCACCGACGTGGTGGACAGCGAAACGCCTTCGGCGCGCTTGCCCCGCTCGACGCTCTGCGCCAGCGTGCTGGAGAAATCAAAGTCGCGCGCCTTGTAGCCGGGTGTATCGGCGTGCGCGATATTGGAGGCAATCACTGATTGCCTCTGGGTCCGCAAGCTCAGCGCTTCTTGCTGGAAGCGCAATGCCGCATCGAGTCTGTCAATCATGTCTGTGTCTCGCTGAAGGGGAGAGCGATGAAGGTCGACCTTTTCAGGTGTGTCATCTTAGGGGCGGCCCCGCCATGCCAATCGCACGAATAGGGCAAAGAAACCTGCGTATTTCGACCCGAGCAAGATTGCAGGGCTGCCTACAATGGGACCCGTTGTCACGCACGTGGCGCCCGCTCCCGCGGCGCGCCCCACGTCGTTTTCTTGCCGGGATACACACATGAACACTCGTTTCCGGGCCGCCGCGGCGCGCGCCCTGCTCTGCGTGCTCGCCGCCAGCGGCACGCTGCCCGGCGGCGCCGGCGCGGCACCGCCCTCGCCTTTTACCGAAGACCCGGTGCGTACCGCGGTCGAGCAGTTCCTTGAACGCCAGACCGCCGGCCTGCCAGGCAAGGCCAACATCCAGGTGGTGCCGCCTTCGGGCGGGCGCGCGCCGGATTGCCCGCTTCCCGAACCCTTCCTGCCGCCAGGCGCGTCGCCCTGGGGTCGCGTCTCCGTGGGCGTGCGCTGCGCGGGCGAGCGTCCGTGGACGCGCTATGTCCAGGCGCGCGTGTCGGTGGTTGCCGACTACTATGTGGCCGCGCGCAACCTCATGCCCGGCGAACCCGTCGACGCGGCCGACATGGAAGTCCGCCAGGGCGACCTGGCCTCGCTGCCGCGCGCGGTGGTGACSGATCCCGTGCAAGTGACCGGCGCGGTGGCGGCGAACCGCATCGCCGCGGGCTCGCCGTTGCGGATGGATCTGCTGAAGAAGGCCATTGCCGTACGGCAGGGGCAGAACGTGACCGTGGTGGTGGAAGGCGAATCGTTCCAGCTCAGCAGCGAAGGCAAGGTGATGGCCGACGCGCCGGTGGGCAACAACGTGCAGGTGCGGCTAAAGAACGGTCAGGTAGTCAATGCGCTGGTGCGCAGCGGCGACACGGTGGTGCTGCAACAATAGGGGAACGCGGCAAGCGTGGCCCATGGGGTTACGCAACCGTCTCATGAGACAATGGCGCGCAGGCTCAGGGCCGGGAAAGCGGGGCTTTCCGACGCCATTTCACCCTAAAGTTTTGCCTGAGCCATCCGATAAGCCAAAGGTACCCAGCAAGGAATTACCGTGAAGATCAATCAGACCACCTCGTCGAGGGCGGGCGACGCCATCGACGGCGCCACGCGCAGCGTGGCCGGCGCCCCCGGGCCGACCACGGCCCCGGATACGTCCAGCGTGCGCGTCAGCCCCCTGTCGGCCCAGGTGCGCGAGATCGGCGCCCGCCTGGTAGAAGATCGTGACGACGATATCGATACCGCCAAGGTCGAGAAAATCCGCCAGGCCATCGCCGAAGGCCGGATCAGGATCGACCCCAGCAAGATCGCCGACGGCCTGCTCGCGTCCCTGCGTGAGCTGAACGGCGGCGCCTGATCCCCCTGCTGCGCGGCCATTTGTTTAGCCAACCCATACCCAAGATAGGCACGCCATGAGCCAGTCCCTGATCCAGAACCTGCGCCGCGAAACCGAGCTGGCGCAGGAATTCGCCGCCGTGCTCGGCGAGGAAAGAACCATGATCAAGGCCGGCGACTACCAGGCCCTGGCCGGGTTGCTGGAACGCAAGGTCGAACTTGCCGGCTTGCTGAGTGCCTTGACGCGCACCCGCGAGGCACAGATGGGGGCTTTGGGCATTCGCACCGGCGCGGGCGGACAATTGTTCGGGCGGCAGATCGATGCGGGCGTTGAAGCCGCATGGCGGACGCTGGTGTTTGCCGCGCGCAGTGCGCGCGATGCCAATGCGCTCAATTCCGCCGTGGTGGACGCGCATCTTGAATTCACCGAAGAAGCGATCCTGGCGCTGCGTCAGCGTGGCGACAATGCGACGCTCTACGGGAAGGACGGACGGACGCAGACTGGGCCGCAAGGGGTCAGCCTGGCCAGCGGCTGATGGTTTCCGGATCTTGATTCCGGATCCGACCTGGACTGCCACTGGTTAGTCCGCAACATCAAGAAGCGGTTCTCGGGGCCACCCGGATCAAAGGCCGCTTGGCAACAGAAGGCGACAGCGCATCCCCCTCAGGCCACCCCGGGCAGTGAGGTGAAACCACCTTTGACGTTCACCGGCAGGTATCAACGCTCGGCGAGCAGCAACCGTGCTGCGCGAAGCGAGTCAATGCGCCAATCAGCGGCGTACCTTCGAGATCCCCGATATACAAGCCCGGGCCTTGCGCACCGAACACCGGATTGCTCCAGCGCAACATTGGACAACAGCGCCCCCGTCAAACCCCGAAGGCTCTAAGGCTCGAAACCGTGAAGGAATTGCAAGAAGAAGCGATGCCGCCAGAACCACGATCGGTGTAGCCGTGGGGAGCGCCCGAGGGGCGGGCCACACCCCAACGCGATGCGAAGCGAGCCGTCAAGGTTTACCAGGCCGTATGGGGCGCCTCGGGATCCGGCGAAAAGAGCGGAAAAGAGGTACCCATGTTTGAGTATCGCCTTAAGGCGATGCGAGTTTGGGTCCCGGCCGCTCTTTTCGCCGGATCCCGAGGGGGTGTCGCCCCATCCGGCGCGCTTCTTTGCCTACTTTCTTGGCAAGACAAGAAAGTAGGTCGCCCCCCGCAGGGGGTAAAACCGCCTTTGACTTTAAGCCTTTGACGTTAAGCTTTTGAATTTATGTTTTTATAACCCACCGCCGCCAGCAACAGCAACATCACCTAAAACTAACCGTAACCTGATTCGACTGCCCCAACAATACCGGCATCAGCGCCCCCCGCCCAGGCACCTGAAACGCAAACACAAACCCCTTGGCCGCATCATCCCCGCTAAACGCCTCGGTAAGCCCCTCCGCCCCCGGCAACAACACACAACGCTGCGCATTGCACAAATAAGCCTGCAGCTCATTGGGCGGCGTACTAGCAAAACTATATCGCCACCGCACGGTAGTAATAGCCCCCTCCGCCTGCGGCAAGTAACCGGTAGGCAAGATCGGCGGCGACACCGTACGCAACCCTTTGCCATGCAGCGCAGGCCCGTTCACGGAAGCCGACCAGGAATGCAGCGGCCCGGCGGGCGCGGCCCAGGCCGCGCAGCAGGCCGCGGCCAGCACCGCAGCGCCAAGACGATGGCACCAGCCCCTCATAGCAAGCCGCGCAGCTGCGAACGAAGCCGCGTAATAGCCTGGCTGCGAATCTGGCAGACCCGCGACTCCGTCACCTCCAGCACCGCCCCGATCTCACGCAAATTGAGCTCCTGGTCGTAGCACAACGACAGCACCAGCTTTTCCCGCTCCGGCAGCCGCTCGATGGCACGGATCAGCGCTTCGCGCATGCCGCTTTCCATCAGCACAGTGAGCGGGTTGCCATCGTCGCTGACGCTCAGGTGCCGGTCCAGGAAGTCCTCTTCGCCGGAGCGCTCGAAGTCCTCGTAGTGCAGCAGCTGGCAGCCATAGACTTCATTGAGCAGTGTCTGGTATTCGTCGAGCGGCAGCTCAAGCTCCTGCGCCACTTCGGAGTCGAGCGGCGCGCGGCCCAGCGTTTGCTCCAGGCCGCGCACGGTGCGTTCGATGCGCCGGGTGAACTGGCGCAGGCTGCGCGACTGCCAGTCATTGGCGCGCACCTCGTCAAGCATGGCGCCGCGGATGCGCTGGCTGGCATAGGTCTCGAAACGCGCACCGTGGGTGTCCTCGTAACGCTTGGCGGCATCGAGCAAGCCGATCATGCCAGCCTGGATCAAGTCATCGAGCTGCACGCTGGCAGGCAGCTTGGCTGCCAGTTGCAGGGCGATACGACGCACCAGCGAGGCATGCGCCGTCACGGTGTCGGTCTGTTCGAGCTTTCCCTGAATCGTGTACATGGTGGAATTCTCGTGAGTCCTGGCTGCAGGCCCAGGCGTTTAAGCCAGGGCCGGGGCTGACGGCGCCAGCGGCGCCGTCGGGGTTGAACGGGAATCGGTGGACAAGGGCCAGTTGGCAATGCCCGTG
Source organism: Cupriavidus sp. 05N39 (assembly GCF_056397325.1). Lineage (NCBI taxonomy): Bacteria > Pseudomonadati > Pseudomonadota > Betaproteobacteria > Burkholderiales > Burkholderiaceae > Cupriavidus > Cupriavidus sp. 05N39. The sequence continues at coordinate 12,630 of NZ_JBFTNE010000065.1, read as the reverse complement.
GCGATGCGGCGTAGCGCGGCGGTAGCGGGCGCCGCGGGAAAGGCCTCCACCACGCAGCGGCCTAGTGCCACGCTGCGTTCCACCAGCGGGTCGTACGGCAGGCTGCCGGCGGGGCTCGCCTCGACGCCGAGATACTGGCTGGCGGTGCGCGCCAGGTTGCCCAGCACGGCACTCGCGGCGGCATCGCTGGCGGCGGCGTTGATCACCAGGTGGAAGCGCCGGCAGGCGTACAGGTGATTGAGCCGCTTGATGCAGGCATAGGCGGCCTTGATCGAGGCCGGCTCCGCGCGCAGCACCACAACGAGGTTGTGCGCCGTGCCGGCTACCTGCGACAAGCCGCCGTCCGCGTCGCTGCGGGCATCGGTGAGCACAGTGCGAAAGCCATTCAGCGCCTGCAGCCCGCCACCGGCCTGCGGACTGCCGGGCAACACCGCGATGGTGCCGGCCGGGCGCTTGCCCAGCGCGGCTTCCAGCGTCACGGCGCCGCCCAGCACGGCGGCCAGGGTGCCTTCCGGCATGGCGCCGGCAAGGCGGGTCGCGCGGGCGCCGAAGCGGTCTTCATCGATGAGCAGGACGCGCTCGCCTTGCATGGCGAGTGCGTTGGCCAGCCCCAGGGCCACCGTGGTGGCGCCGGCACCGGCATCGCTCGCGACCACCGCGATGCGGCGCGTGGCGCGGGGCGCCAGCATGCGCCGCAAGCTTTCCGCCTGGTCGGAGGCGAGTGAAGTCACGTCTTATTCTCCCTGCGTCAGCGTTTGCAACACGCGGCTGCCGTTCATGCTCGCTTCGAGCAGGCCGGCGGCGTCGCCGGGATGAAAGGCCTCCTGCGGCGCTTCGTGGGTGGCGGACGGCGTGGCGCGGCCACCTCGGCCGGGGTAGTTCTCCAGCACGTCGAGCAAGGCCAGCAAACGGCCGAGGCCTTCCACCAGCACGGCGGCGGCCGGCATCTGGCGGGCGGGCGCGCGGCCGGTCAGCCGCGCCAGGAACGCGGCGGCGCTATCGTCGCACGCTTGCTCCAGCCGCAGCGCGGCTACCGCCATCTGCAGGGCGAGCAGACGCGCGCAGGCTTGCGCTTCGGCCAGCGAGGATTCGTTGCCGCCTGCCTGCCCGCCCTGCCCCAGGTGATCCATTGCGTGGCGCAGCGTGCGAAGTTGCGCTTCGCCGGCTTCAGCCCAGCGGGCCCAGCGGGCCAGTTGCACGCCCTCGGCCGACAACGCCGGGTCGCACAGCAGGTAGTGAACCGCTAGCGTCTGGCCGTTCTCGCGATCGACCACGCGCGACACCAGCAGGCCGGCCTCGATGCCGCTCTCGGCGGCGCCGCGCGTGCCACGTGCCTGGCCCTCAAGCACGCGCACCGGCGTTTGCGCGATCCACTGCACGGCGTCGCGGCCGCGATAGTCCATATCTTCCACCGCGTGGAAGGTCAGCGTTTCGGCCAGCGCATCGAGCTTGACGGCCGCGCCACCGCTGACCACGCGCGTGGTCTTGCGCGCGGTGGCAAGCCAGCGCTCGCCGGCTTGCTGCCAGCGCGCCAGCGTGGCGGCGGCGGGCATGGCATCCAGCAGATTGACCACGGTACGGGCGGCGGCGATGGCGGCGCACAGGGTGGCAGCGTCGGCTTCCCATCCGCCTTGCCCGGCTTGCAGCGCCGGGCCGGTGCGGCCGGCGGGCGCGGCGGCGGCCGCCAGCGGCAGGCCGTCGCGGTCAGCCAGCCAGAGCGTGTGTTGCCAGGGGCGCGGCGCGCGGCGCCCTGCCACCGGCGCGGCGACCGTGGCGCTGAGCGAAAGCACGAAACGATCGCAATGGCGGCTCAGGTCGCGGCAGGCGGCTTCGCGCACCTGCTGCGCCATCAGGCGCGGCGAGGGCGCGTTCTCGGTGCGCTGCTGCCAGAGCGAGCGGACCAGCTCGAAGCTGTAGCTGCCAGCGTTCAGCTGCTGGACGCAATCGCCCACCGCGTTGGCGTTGTCGGTCAGCGAGCGCAGCATGCCGTCGGCGCCGCCGGCGCTGGTCGCGCGGGTGGCGTCGCCATCGTCCTGCGCGGGCATGGCACGGCGCGCGGCTTCCGCGTCGGCGAATACGGAGCCGCGGCGCGGCGTCTGGAACGCGCGCTCGACCAGCGACACGCCGTTGGCGAGTTCAAGGTGCTCGGGCACGCGCTGGCCGGTGGAGGCGTAGTAGACCGGCAGGCGGTGCCGGATCACCACGTCGAGCACGGAGCCCAGGTGCGTGGCTTCATCCAGCTTGCTGACGATACAGCCGTCGATGCCGCCGTCGGGCGTGGCATCGTGGCGGTAGGCGTGCACGACTTCGTTGAGGGTGTCGCCGTGGCTGGCGCCGTTGAGCAACAGGATGCGCTGCACCGGCGCCTGCACGCCGGCCAGCATGGCGATCTGCTCCGACAGGTTGCGGTCGCGCTGACTCATGCCGACGGTGTCGATGATCACCAGGTGCTTATCGGTCAGCGCCGCCAGCGCGAAGCGCAGGTCGGCCGCATCCTTGACCGCGTGCACAGGCACGCCCAGGATGTCGCCGTAGATGCGCAGTTGCTCGTGCGCACCAATACGGAAAGTGTCGGTGGTCAGCAAGGCCAGGCGTTCCGGGCCGTGCTTGAGCACGAAGCGCGCTGCCAGCTTAGCCGTGGTGGTGGTCTTGCCCACGCCGGTGGGGCCGACCAGCGCCAGCACGCCGCCCTGCGCGAACAGCGCATCTTCGTCGTTGAGCACCGGGACCTTGCGCGCCAGCTCCTGGCGGATCCAGGTCATGGCGGCGGGCCGGTCATGACCCAGCGGCAGGTGGCCGAGCAGCGATCGCGCAAGCTGTCCGGAGAAGCCAGCAGTCACTAACCAGGTAAACAGCGAATCGCGCAGCGGATCGCCGCCCAGCGACGGCAGGCTGTGGGTGCCTACGCCGGAGAACTGCCGCTCCATCATGGCGCGCATGGTCTGCAGTTCGCCGCGCAGGTCGCCAAGGGCGCCGTCGACGGCCACCACGGCGGCGGGCGGCGGCGTGAATACCGGTGCGGTGCTGGCGATGGCGCCGAGATCGGTGTCGCGCATGGCGACAATCTCCACGCCCCCCTCGACGGTGCGGTTGGACAGCACCACGGCGTCCGGTCCCATTGCCTCGCGCACCTGGCGCAAGGCCTCGCGGCCATTGGCCGCCACGAATTTAGCTACGCTCATCTTGCGAAACCCCTCACGCTGCGCCACCGATCATGGCGGTGATCCTGATATTTCTGTTGTCCGGCACCTCGGCATGCGAGAGCACCTTGAGCTGCGGCATGGTCCGGCGCAGGAAGCGCGCCAGCAGCGGGCGCAGCGGATGCGGCACCAGCAGCACGGGATCCAGCCCCAGGTGTTCCTGCCTGTTCACCGCATTTTGCGTTTGCTGCAGCAGGGCATCGGCCAGGCCAGGCTCGATGCCGCCGCCGTTAGTGAGCGCTTGCGACAGCACGCGTTCCAGCCCGGCGTCGAGGCCGATGACCTGGAGGTCAGCGCCGTTGGGGAACCACTGCTGGGTAATGGCACGCCCCAGCGCCACGCGCACCAGCGACGTGAGTTCGTTGGGATCGCTGATCTTCGGCGCGTGCTCGGCCACCACGTCCAGCACGGTGCGCATGTCGCGGATCGGCACGCTCTCGTCCAGCAGGTTCTGCAGGATCTTCTGCAGCGCGGTGAGGGTGATGACCTTGGGCACCAGGTCTTCAGTCAGCTTGGGCGATTCCTTGGCGATGCGGTCCAGCAGCGACTGCACTTCCTGGCGGCCAAGCAGTTCGGCCGCGTGCATATGGATCAGGTGGTTAAGGTGAGTGGCCACTACTGTGCTGGCATCCACCACGGTGTAGCCGTAGATCTGCGCCTGCTCCTTGAGCCCGCCCTCGATCCACACCGCCGGCAGGCCGAATGCCGGGTCCTGGCCGGGCGTGCCCGGCAACGGGCCGGAGACCTGGCCGGGGTTGATCGCCATCCACTGCCCGGGCGTCGCTTCGCCGCGGCCGATCTCCACGCCCTTGAGCGTGATGCGGTAGGCGTTGGGCTTGAGTTCCAGGTTGTCGCGGATATGCACCACCGGCACCAGGAAGCCGATTTCCTGCGCCACCTTCTTGCGGATGCTCTTAATGCGGCCGAGCAGTTCGCCGTTCTGCGCGCGGTCCACCAGCGGGATCAGGCGGTAGCCCACTTCCATGCCGAGCGGGTCCACCAGGCTGACGTCGTCCCAGCTGGCTTCGGTCGACTCGGGCACCATCGCGGGAGCGCGGTCCTCGCGCTTCTTCTCCTGCGCCTGCGATGCATCACGCCGTGCCACGTAGCGGCCGAACCACACCAGCGCGCCGGCAAAGGCCAGGAAAGCGAAGTGCGGCATGCCGGGGATGATGCCCATCATGCCGATGATGGCGCCGGTCAGGTACAGCACGCGCGGATTGGAAAACAGCTGGCCGGTCAGCTGCTGGCCCACGTCCTGCTCGTTGGAGACCCGCGACACGATCACACCGGCGGCGGTGGAGATCACCAGCGCCGGGATCTGCGCCACCAGGCCGTCGCCGATGGTCAGCAGGGTGTAGTTGCGCACCGCGGTGGCGAAGTCCAGGTCGTGCTGCACCATGCCCACCACCATGCCGGCGCCAACGTTGATGAACATGATCATCAGGCCCGCCACGGCATCGCCGCGCACGAACTTGCTGGCACCGTCCATGGCGCCGTAGAAGTCCGATTCCTGCGATACCTCGGCGCGGCGCTTCTTGGCGCCGTCTTCGTTGATCAGGCCGGCGTTGAGGTCGGCGTCGATCGCCATCTGCTTGCCGGGCATGGCATCGAGCATGAAGCGCGCGCCAACTTCGGCGATACGCCCCGCACCCTTGGTGATGACCATGAAGTTGATCACCACCAGGATGGCGAACACCACGATACCCACGGCGAAGTTGCCACCCACCAGGAAGTGGCCGAAGGCCTCGATCACCTTGCCCGCGGCGTCCGGCCCGGTGTGCCCTTCCATCAGCACGACCCGGGTCGAGGCCACGTTGAGCGACAGGCGCAGCAGCGTGGTGAACAGCAGCACCGCCGGGAAGGCGGCGAAATCCAGCGCCTTCTGCGTGTACATGCCCACCAGCAGCACCATGATCGACAGGGCGATGTTGAACGTAAACAACAAGTCCAGTACGAAGGGCGGCAGCGGCAGGATCATCATGCCGAGGATCATGATGATCAGCAGCGGGCCGGCCAGGGCCTTCATCTGGCCGCCTCCCCGCCCGCCGGGCAGGTTGAACAGCGAGGTCAATGCGTTCATGCTTGGCTTTCCGGTACGGCAAACTCGTCAGGCACCGGCAACTCGGAGGGTGCCTCCGGGTGCGGGCCGTTGCTGTGGTGCCAGTGCTTCAGTTGATAGACCCAGGCCAGAACTTCAGCCACGGAGGTGTACAGGCCGGCCGGAATTTCCTGGCCCAGCTCTACGTGACGGTGCAGCGCGCGCGCCAGCGGCGGCGCGGACAGCAACGGCACGCCGTTCTCGACGGCGATCTCGCGAATGCGCGCGGCAATCGCCTCGCTGCCCTTGGCCACCACGCGCGGCGCGCTCATGCGGCCTTCTTCATAGCGCAGCGCCACGGCGAAGTGCGTGGGGTTGGTCACCACCACGTCAGCCTTGGGCACCTCGGACATCATGCGGCGCTTTGCCATGGCGCGCTGCTGCTGGCGGATGCGCGCCTTGATATGCGGGTCGCCTTCGCTTTCCTTGTGCTCCTGCTTGACCTCTTCCTTGGTCATGCGCAGCTTCTTGTAAAACGTCCAGTACTGCCAGGGCACGTCGATCGCCGCCACCAGCACCAGCGAACCCGCCACCATGGCGCAGGCGCTCAGCACCATCTCCAGCATGTGCAGCAGCGCCTCGTGGATCGGTGCGCTCATCAGCGCGACAGCCTCGGGCAGCCGCCGCCACAGCACCCAGCCGGCCACGCTGCCAACCAGCAATGCCTTGGCGATGGCCTTGGCCAGTTCCACCAGCGATTGCGAGGAGAACAGCCGGCCCAGCCCCTTGAGCGGCGAGAGCCGGGAAAAGTCGGGGGCGAAAGACTTGGCGGAGAACAGCCAGCCGCCCAGCAGCATGGGGCCGGCCAGCGCCGCCACGCCAAAAAGGAGCAGCAGGGGCAGGAAGGCCAGCAGGCCCTCCCAGACCGTCACGGCAAAGTGCGACATCATGCGCGACGTATCGAAGGCAACGGCCGGCTCGAAGGCCAGGCCGGCGTGCAATACAGCGTCGAGCTTGCTGGCGAGCGTGCCGCCCAGCATCGACAGGCCCGCCACACCGCTCATCAGCATGATCAGCGTGGCGAGTTCCCGCGAACGCACGACCTGCCCCTCCTCGCGCGCCTTTTCCAGGCGCCGCGATGAGGCAGGTTCGGTTTTCTCGAGATCGCTTTCTTCGGACATGGCCGCTCCGTTACGAAGCGGCATGCGGCCGTTCGTCAGGGACGATTATCGGAGCGGGAAGCGGCGGGCATTAGGGGGAATAGGGCGGGGATTCTGGCGCTGTTTGCAGGATGGCGTCGCCCCAGGCGCGGCGCGGGCGGATGCGGCGCGCTACCCTCCGCCATGGCGGCGGAGGCTTTACCGGCAATGCGCCGGCAAATCCGGCCAGGCCGCCGCGGCGCCGCGGCAAGGGCGCCACCGCTGCCTGGCCAGGACGGTCAGAACCCCAGGCTGGCCAGGAGGTCGTCCACCTGCGACTGGTCGGAGACCACATCGGCCTTGCCTTCCGGGTTGACCTGCGGCCCGTTCATCAGCGTAGCCGGCGCCTCCACCCGACGATCGGCCGGCACGTTATCAATCAGCACCTGCAGCAATTCCTGCTCCAGGGAATGGATCATGTCCATCATCTTCTTGATGACCTGGCCGGTCAGGTCCTGGAAGTCCTGCGCCATCATGATGTCGAGCAGGTGGCTGCCGGTGGCGCGGGCCTGCTGCGGCACGTCCGTCAGGAAGGCACGGGTATCGAGCACCAGCTCGCGCGCGTCGCCCAGCTCCACCGGCTTGTCGAACCAGGCTTCCCAACGCTTGTCCAGCGCCTCGGCCTGCTTCTCCATGCCGGCCTGGATCGGCTGCGCCAGCTCCACCGCGGTCAGCGTGCGCTCGGCAGCCTGCTCGGTCATGGAGGCGATATAGCTGAGCCGGTCGCGCGCATCGGGGATGGCCTGGGCGGCACGCTCGATTTCCTTGTCGAGCCCCAATTCGCGCATATTGTCGCGCAGCATCCGTGTCAGGGCGCCAATGCGCTGGAACAGCTGCTCGGCAGATTCGTTGCTGAGAGTCGGAGTCGTCGACATATCGCCCACCTTATGCCCCTTCCTTCGCCAGTTTCTCGAAAATCTTGGTGATTTTCTCGTCGAGCGTCGCTGCCGTGAACGGCTTGACCACATAGCCGTTCGCGCCGGCTTGCGCCGCGGCGATGATGTTTTCCTTCTTGGCCTCGGCSGTCACCATCAGCACCGGCAGCTTGGCCAGCGGCCCTTCGGCGCGGATCGCCTGCAGCATGCTCAGGCCATCCATGTTCGGCATGTTCCAGTCGGAAATGACGAACTGGAAGCTGCCGTCCTTGACCTTCTCCAGGCCGGCGGCGCCGTCTTCGGCTTCCTCGACGTTGGCAAAGCCCAGTTCCTTAAGCAGGTTGCGGATGATGCGACGCATGGTGGGGAAGTCATCGACCACCAGGATCTTCATGTTCTTGTCCACTCTAACGGCTCCAATACAGTTGTGGAAAGTTGCTTCAATACCTGCGCCTGCCCCACCGGTATGCGGCCGGGCAAGCGCTTGTGCCCCGTCAAACCCGCTGCGCGCGCGTCCCGAAGGTGGCCAGGCGCGCCATCACGCGCTGGCTCATCGCGTGCAGCGGTACTACCTCATGCACCCCGCCGGCGGCAATCGCCTCCTTGGGCATGCCGAATACGATGCAACTGCTTTCGTCCTGCGCCAGGTTGTAGGCGCCGGCCTCGCGCATGCGCAGCATGCCTTGCGCCCCGTCCTTGCCCATGCCGGTCAGCATCACGCCGATGGCATTCTTGCCGGCATGTTTGGCCGCGGAGTCGAACAGCACCTCCACCGACGGCCGGTGGCGGTTGACCGCCGGCTCCTGCGACAGGTGGGCCACATAGTTGGCCCCGCTGCGCGCGAGCAGCAGGTGCGAGTCTCCCGGCGCGATATAAGCGTAGCCGGGCAGCACGCGTTCGCCGTGCTCCGCTTCCTTGACCGTGATCCGGCACAGGCCGTCCAGGCGCTGCGCGAACGAGCGCGTAAAGCCGGCCGGCATGTGCTGGACGATCAGCACCGCCGGACAATCCGGCGGCATCGGCATCAGGAATTCCTTGATGGCCTCGGTGCCGCCGGTGGATGCGCCGACGATGATCAGCTTTTCCGTGGACAGCAACGGGCTGCGCAGCATCGGGGCCGCAGGCACTGCCGCCTCCGCGCTGGCCGGCGCGGCGCTGCGGATGCGCGCGCGCGAAGCCGCGCGAATCTTGTCGGCGATGGTGTCGGTGTAGTCCATCAGGCCGTCGCGGATACCGAGCTTTGGCTTGGTGACGAAATCCACCGCACCCAGCTCCAGCGCGCGCATCGTGATTTCCGAACCGCGCTCGGTCAGCGACGATACCATCAGCACCGGCATTGGCCGCAGCCGCATCAGCCGCTCCAGGAAATCCAGACCATCCATGCGCGGCATTTCCACGTCAAGCGTGAGCACATCCGGGTTCAGTCGCTTGATCAGGTCGCGAGCCACAAGCGGATCGGGGGCGGTTCCCACCACCTCCATATCGCTCTGGCTGTTGATGATCTCCGTCATCAGGCTGCGTATCAGCGCGGAATCGTCCACGCACAATACCTTGATCTTGGCCGCGGTCATGTCTTGAAAAAATCCTTGTCGGTTCAGGAGACGGCAGCCGATGGCGTGCGCCGTGGAAACAGTTCCGCGCCGCCCTTCTCGGGCGCGGTGCCGGAGCTGGCAATGGCGCGCGCCAGGGCGCGTTCGTTGCGCTCGACCACCACCTGGTCATCCTGGCGTGTGAGCCGGCGCACCAACGCCAGCCCGGTAAGCGGGAAATAGCTGACGCGGCGCGCATGCGGGCCGCGCAGGTCCTGGGCGGCCACGCGTATCTCTTCGGCCTTCAGGTACCTGAGCACGAACTCGGCGTTGCGATCGCCGATATTCAGCGTGGTCATATTGGCCAGCACCGCGCCACCGCCGAATACCTTGGCTTCGAGCCGCTCGCGGCGCGCGCCCATCTTCAGCAATTCGTTGATCAGCACTTCCAGGGCGTAGGAGCCGTAGCGCATCGATGCGGAGAGCAGCCGGTCCGCACCCGCGCCGTCGTCGTCCGGCAGCATGAAGTGGTTCATGCCCCCCACCCCGGCCTTCTCGTCGCGGATGCAGGCAGCCACGCACGAACCCAGCACGGTGGTAAGCACCACGTCCTCGCGCGTCACGTAATACTCGTTCGGCAACAGCTTGATGGCCTGCTTGCCGAACTCGCGGTCGAAATAGCTGCGGGTGGCGATCGCTTCAGGCAACTGCGGGGTGCGCATCACGAACCTCCCAGCCGGGCCGAAGGCGGCGCCAGTTCATACACGGTCTGCCCGCGCAGCTGGAACGCGCGCGTCACGTAGGAGAAATTCTCCGAGTGGCCCGCGAACAGCAGCCCGTGCGGCTTGAGCAGCGGCACGAAGCGCTCCAGGATCTTGCCCTGGGTGGGCTTGTCGAAATAGATCATCACGTTGCGGCAAAAGATCGCGTCGAACTTCTCGCGAATCCCCCAGTCCGGCGCCAGCAGGTTGAGCGGCTCGAAACTGATGGTGCTTGCCAGGTCCGGCTTGACCTTGACCGCGCCGGCGCGCTGGCCGGTGCCCTTGAGGAAGAAGCGTTTGAGCCTTTCCTGCGAGAGCTTGTTCACCTGCTCGGTGGTATAGACCCCGGAACGGGCCTTGGCCAGTACCTGCGTATCGATGTCCGTGGCGAGCACGGTGGCGGCACGCTCGCCCAGCGCTTCGGCCAGCGTGATGGCGATGGAGTATGGCTCCTCGCCGGTCGACGCGGCCGAGCACCATACGGAGTACGGCCGCCCGATCTTCTTCGCATGCTCCGCCAGCAAGGGGAAATGATGCGCCTCGCGGAAGAACGATGTCAGGTTGGTGGTGAGCGCGTTGGTAAAGAACTCCCACTCGTCGGAGCCATCATCGGCATCGAGCATGGCCAGGTAGGTGCCGAAGTCGACGAGCTGCAGCGTGCGCAGGCGCCGGGCCAGCCGGCTGTACACCATCTCCCGCTTGTGGGCGCCGAGCGAGATACCCGCGCGGCGATGGATCATGGCGCGGATCTTCTCGAAGTCGCGCTCGGTCAGCAGGAAGTCACGCGGCTCGTCGCGCCGCATGGAAGCGGGCTGCGCCGATTGCGGGCCGGCGGCAAAGGCGGTTGGTCGAGGCTGCGTCATGTGTTGCGAGGGCGGTTGGCCGTGGTCTTGCTAAGGCGCGCTTTTGCGTGCTTGCGCGTACCGGAATGCGGGATCAGGCGAACTCGGCTTCCACCAGTTCCATTTCCGGGCTGGTCATCAGTTTTTCGATGTCGATCAGGATCAGCATGCGGCCGTCGACGGTACCGAGGCCGGTCAGGTGCTCGTTCGAGACCGAAACGCCGAACTCCGGTGCGGGCTTGATGGCTTCGCCGGTCAGGGTCAGCACATCCGAAACGCCATCCACCACGATGCCGACGACACGTCCGGCGATATTGAGGATGATGACCACGGTCTGGTGGTCATAGCGCACGTTGCCGAGCCGGAACTTCAGGCGCAGGTCGACGATCGGCACGATCACGCCGCGCAGATTGGTCACGCCCTTGATGAAGTCAGGCGCGTTCGCCAGGCGGGTCACCGCGTCGTAGCCGCGGATCTCCTGTACCTTGAGAATGTCGATGCCATATTCTTCGCTCCCCAGCGTGAAAACCAGGAATTCCTGCCCGGAGGCTTCGCTCCCCGGGGTATCGATGTGTCCGATGCCGGCCATGATGTCTTGTTCTCCTGAGCGTTAAGCAAGCGCCGGGTCTTGGCGGCGCACACCGGTGCGCTGCAGCGCACCGACGTCCACGATCAGTGCCACGCTGCCGTCGCCGAGGATGGTGGCGGCGGAAATGCAAGGCACCTTGCGGTAGTTGGTTTCGAGATTCTTCAGCACGACCTGGTGCTGGCCGATCAGCTGGTCCACCAGCATCGCGAAGCGCTTGCCTTCGGCCTGCAGGATCACGGCGATGCCCTGGGTGGGCTCATGCACGGCATCGGCCACGTTGAACACGCGATGCAGTTCCAGCAACGGCAGGTACTCGCCGCGCACGTGCATGACGCGGTCGTTGTTGGCAGCCGTGTGCACGTCTTCCGGCTTGGGCTGCAGCGACTCCATCACGCAGTTCAGCGGCAGGATGAAGGTTTCCGCGCCCACCTTGACGGACATGCCGTCCAGGATCGCAAGCGTCAGCGGCAGCACGATGCGGGTGGTGGTGCCCTGGCCGGGGCGCGACGTGACCTCGACGTGGCCACCCATTTCCTGGATGTTCCGCTTGACCACGTCCATGCCCACGCCACGGCCGGACAGGTCGGTCACCGCTTCGGCGGTGGAGAAGCCCGGCGCGAAGATCAACTGCCAGACTTCCTCGTCGCTGATGTTCTCCGACACCGGCAGGCCGTTCTGCAGCGCCTTGGCGAGGATCTTGTCGCGGCGCAAGCCGCCGCCGTCGTCGCTCACTTCAATGACGATGTTGCCGCCATGGTGCTGCGCCGACAGGATCAGTTGCCCGGTGGGTTCCTTGCCCGCGGCAACGCGCAAGTCCGGTGTCTCGATGCCGTGGTCCAGGCTGTTGCGCACCAGGTGGGTGAGCGGATCGATGATGCGTTCGATCAGGCTCTTGTCGAGCTCGGTGGCCTTGCCGAAGGTGACCAGGTCGATCTGCTTGCCCAGCTTGCCGGCCAGGTCGCGCACCAGGCGCGGGAAGCGCGAGAACACGTAGTCCATCGGCATCATGCGGATCGACATCACGGCTTCCTGCAGGTCGCGCGCATTGCGCTCAAGCTGACCCATGCCGGAGAACAGCCGGTCGAACAGCACCGGATCGAGCGCCGAGGCCGTCTGCGCCAGCATCGATTGCGTGATGACCAGCTCGCCCACCAGGTTGATGATCTGGTCGACCTTTTCGGTCGGCACACGGATGGAGCCGGACTCCTGTGCGTGAGCCGCGGCAGCGGGCTGCGCCTTGGCCTTTTCCTTTGCGGGAGCCGGTGCCGAGGCGGCCGCCGGTGCGGCGGCTGCGGGAGCCGGAACCGGAGCGGGAGCCGGTGCCGGTGCTGCTGCCGCTGCTACCGGGGCAGCCGGCGCGTCTGCCGCTTCCACCACGATCTGGTCGCCGTCGACGACGAAGCAGCACACGGCGATGATGTCGTCGGCGCTGCACTGGCTCTGCAGCCAGACGGTGAGATCGCCGCCCACTTCCTGCTGGCCCGTGATCTCGCCCAGGTTGGCGAGCTCTTCGCGTAACAGCGCCTGGTCGGACGGCGATACCTTGATCAGCGTCACCTTCAACCCGCCGCCCGCTGCGGGCGCGGGCGCCGGC
>NZ_JBFTNE010000064.1:0-42720 GCF_056397325.1 Cupriavidus sp. 05N39 | reverse complement strand
GTTCAAGATGATGACTGGCACCTATATCGTCAACATTCCTTACAAGGGCACCGCGCCCGCCATCACCGACCTGCTATCTGGCCATGTCGACCTGATGTTCGCAAGTACCTTCAATGTGCTGCCGCATGTCAAGACCGGCAAGCTCAAGGTGCTGGGCGTGACCAGCGCCGCGCCGCTGCCGCAGTTCCCCGGCGTGGCGCCGATCGGTGCCACCGTCAAGGGATTCGAGTCGAGCGCCTGGTTTGGCCTGTTCGGCCCCGCCGGCCTTACGCCCGACGTGCTGCAGGCGCTTTACCAGGCCGCCCGCAAGGGTCTCGACACACCCGCGGTGCGCAAGCGCCTGGAGACCGACGGCGCGCAGCCGGTCGGCAATCCGCCGGAAGCCTTTGCCGCCTTCGTGCGCAATGACGTGAAGCACTGGGCCAAGGTGGTCAAATATTCGGGAGCCACGCCGGAATGAAGCCGCTAGCCGGGCCCGCCCACGCACCCGCCACGCTGGCGCAGAAGCTGGTTGCGCGGGCTGCCGGGCTCGATGCGGTCACGCCGGGCACGGTGGTGACATGCCGGGTCGACCTTGCCATGTCGCACGATTCGAGCGGCCCGCGCCGGGTGGCGCCGCTGCTGCGCGAGCTGGGGGCGAAGGTCTGGGATCCGGAGCGCTATGTCATAGTGACCGACCACTACCTGCCCGCGGCCGATCCCGAGGCCGAGGCGATCGTCCGCTTCACCCGCGACTGGGTGGGCGAGGCGCGCCTTCCCCATTTCATCGACGGCGAGGGCATCTGCCACGTGGTGCTGCCTGAGCATGGCCACGTGCTGCCGGGACGCTTCATCGTGGGCGGCGACAGCCATAGCCCGACCGGCGGCGCCTTCGGTGCCTATATGTTCGGCATTGGCGCCACCGAGATGGCGGGCGTGGTGGCCACGGGCGAGATCTGGCTGCGCGTGCCGCACACTATCCGCCTGCAATGGGACGGCAAGCTTGGCGACGGCGTCTGCGCCAAGGACATCATGCTGTTCCTGTGCGGCCAGCTTGGACTCGACGGCGGCCGCTACGAGGCGATCGAATACACCGGCACGGCCGTGGCGGCGCTGCCCATGCAGGAGCGCATGACGCTGACCAATATGAGTGCGGAACTCGGCGCGCAGACCGGCCTGATCGCACCGGATGCCACCACGATGGCCTGGCTGGCGGAAGCGGGGGTGCCCGCCGCCACGCTCGACGCCATCGCGCTTGCGCACTGGCGCACCGAGCCCGGAGCCGCCGTGCTGGCCAGCCACCGCTTCGACGCGGCCGCGCTGGAGCCGCAGGTGGCCGCGCCGCATTCGCCGGCCAACACCGGCCCCGTCGGCCAGGCTGCCGGACAGCCCGTGGACATCGCCTACCTGGGCGCTTGCACCGGCGCCAAACTGGAAGACATGCGCATGGCCGCCAGCGTGCTGCGTGGCCGGCGCGTGGCGCCCGGCGTGAGCCTGCAACTGGCGCCCGCCTCGCTGCGCGACCAGCGCCAGGCCGAGCGCGAGGGCACGCTGGCCATCCTGCTGGATGCCGGTGCGCAATTGCTGCCCAATGCATGCAACGCGTGCGCGGGCTATGGCCCGTCCCGCTTCCCGGCCAACAGCCGCGCCATTGCCTCCACCGCGCGCAATTTTGCCGGCCGCATGGGCGACAGCGGCAGCGCGGTCTGGCTGGCTTCGCCGCTGACCGTGGCGGCATCCGCCGTCACCGGCAGCATCTCCGACCCGCGAGCATTGTTGCCATGAGTCCGGTACCCGTCCCGCCCCTGCCCGGTGGCCGCATCTGGCGCTTTGGCGACAACGTCGATACCGACCAGATGGCGCCCGGTATCCATATGAAGGGGGGCGTCAAGGAGATCGCCCGTCATTGCCTGGCCGGGCTGCGTCCCGAGTTTCCGGCCATGGCGCGCCCCGGCGACCTGCTGGTGGCCGGGCGCAATTTCGGCGTGGGTTCCTCGCGCGAGCAGGCGCCGCAGGCGCTGCGCGAGCTTGGCCTGGCCGCGGTGATCGCGCCGTCCTTTGCCGGCCTGTTCTACCGCAATGCCATCAACCTCGGCCTGCCGGTGCTGACCTGCCCCGACACCAYGCGGCTGGTGGATGGAGGGCTGGCGCGGCTCGAGCTGGACGGGGCTTGCCTGCTGCTGCCCGACGGCAGCCGCGTGGCGTGCGAACCGATTCCCGATTTCCTGCGTACCCTGCTGCGGGCCGGCGGGCTGGTGCCGCACCTGAAGGCCAGGCTGGCGGCGCAGCGTTGAGCCGCCGGCGGCCCGGGTTCACGCCGGGCGCCCGCAGGCGCACTGGCGCAGCAAGGCCATGACTTCCTCATCCGTGGTCTGGCGGAAATCCAGGTAGAAAGCGCTCACGGCGCCAAAGCTGGCCGGCACGTTCAGGCAGACCACCTGGTCCGCCGCCGCGCGCAGGCTGTCCAGGCCTTCCTCCGAGGCAACCGGCACCGCGGCCACCACCTGCTTCGCGCCCGCGCGGCGCACACCTTCCAGCGCTGCGCGCATGGTCGCGCCGGTGGCCACGCCATCGTCCACCACGATCACGGTATGGCCGGCCAGGGCAGGCACGCTCGCGCCGCCGCGATAGCGTTGCTGCCGGCGCGCGATCTCGTCGAGCTGGCGCCCGCGCTCGGCGTCGAAGGTGCCGCTATCGAGGGCGCGTCGTGTCCAGCGGTCGTCGTTGGCCACGGTATATGGAGCGTTACCGGCGGCGTCGCCCTCCACCACGGCACCCAGTGCCAGTTCCGGGTAGCCGGGCGCGCCGATCTTGCGCACCAGCAGGATATCGAGCCGCCCTTCCAGGATGAGAGCCACCTCGAAGGCGACAGGCACGCCGCCGCGCGGCAGGGCCAGCACCAGCGGCGGCTCGCACTGCGCGGCGGCGCCAAATCCGAGCCCCGCCAGGTGCCGGCCAAGGAAGATCCCGGCTTCGCGGCGATCGGCAAAGCATGGCGGCAACGGCATAACGCTGGACATGGCTGGCTCCTGCAGTGAGTCGGTCGGGCCGGGTTGCGGCAGGCCAGTGCCGTGGCAACGCTACCCGCGGCGCACGGCTTCGGGGCAGCGCGGCAGTGGCGTGCCCTAGCCAAATATAGACGGAGAAGGCGGGCGAATCGAGGTGTCCGGCGAGGTGTCCAGCGATACCGCGCACGACGCTGACATCGCCCCGGGTGCGGCCTGGCGTCCGCCTTGGCGGCGAAGGGCGAGGAGCGCACCTTTGCCTCGGCAAACAATCGCAGCACGGGGAAACGGCGCGTGGGACGGAAAAGGCACCACGGTCACATCACGGACGCCGCGAAGGCGCGCCACGTGATGCCAGCGTCCCCGCTGGCCCGTGGGAGGGTGCGATTGGGCGCGATTCCGCAACAGTGTATTTTGCCGGGCCTGGATTTTCTTTCGCGCGCATCTGGATAAGATGGCTCGCAACGATGGCAGCCAGCCGGCTCGCCATTTCACCAGCGCCAGCCATGCCGGTTGTTTACCGCGCGGCGCGACAGTCAGGACAGCCAGGATCAGCGAGAACGCACATGAGCACGCACCACAAATCCAGTCACGAAACCCAACGCACGGATCACGCCGCCACGGATGCGAGCAGTCTTGGCCTCGACATCCCTTTCGGCTCGCTTGATGCCGCGGCGCTGGCCGAACTGCCATATACCTTCCGCCCGGCCGGCACCTTCACGCGCTACTACAACGAGTGTTTTAGTTAAGCCCGGCTGTGCCCCGGGCCGGGCGACCTGCCCGGCCCGGCAGGCGCGGACTCCCGGTATCAGCGGGTACGCTTGGCATCTTCCTTGGCGTCACCGTAAGCGGCCTGCGTCTTGCCGGCTATCTGCTGCGCCTTGCCCTTGACCTCGGTAGTGGCGCTGCCCGTCACCTTTCCGGCGACCTCCTTCATCTTGCCCTTGGCTTCCTCGATACGGCCCTTCACTTGATCCTTGTTCATTGTCGGCTCCGGTTAGCGACGATACGGGATTAAGCCGCCCCCAGGCATCGGACTAAGGCTGGCTGCCGTGCCCGCGCCGCGTCCACATGCATGGACCAGGGGGCGCTGGTACCAGCTTAGGCAACCGCAGCCCCGTCGCCTGTCAGGCGGTGGCTGTATGCCATGTAGGACGAGTGCCCATCCATCAGGCAATCGCCTGGAAATGAAAAGAGGGAAGAGGAAAGAGGAAAAGAGCGCCTCGCGTTGCGACGCGAGGCACTGGCCGGCAAGGGGATTCCGGCAGGGAGTCGCATAGCCCGACGGGGAAGTGAGGCTATGCCCGAATTCTATATCATTTTTATCATTTGTTGGTATGCAATATGTTTCATATTTGCACTAAAAATAGTCTGCCGGTGCCAGATCACGTGCGTTCCGCCACGCCCAATACCTCGCCACGCGGGCCTGGTGGCGGCGTGACGCGTTCCAGGTGCGCCGGCAGCCAGTCGCGCAGCGCAGCCAGCGTCATCGGCCGCGCGAAGTAATAGCCTTGCCCCAGGCGCACGCCCTTGCCGGCCAGTTGCGCGCGCTGTGCCTCGCACTCGATGCCTTCGGCCACGACCGCAAGGTCAAGCGCATGGGCAAAGTTGAGGGTGACGTCGACAATCTGGCCACTGACCTTGTCGTCCTGATCGGCTTGCACAAAGATGCGGTCGAGCTTGAGGAAATCCACTTCGAACTGCTTGAAGTACGCCAGGCCGCAGTAGCCGGTGCCGAAGTCGTCCACGGCCAGCTTGATGCCGCGTGCCTTGGCACGCTGGATCGCGCTGCGCTGATGCTCCACCAGCGAAACCGCATCGCGTTCGGTGATTTCCAGCACCGGGGTGATATTGGCGCGCAGCAGCGCGAACAGCGGCGCATCGTCGGCCCAGAAGCCCACATCGTCGAAATGCTCGTTGGTGATGTTGAACGCGAGATGGAAGGCCGGGGGCAACACAAGCGACTCGAGGTCGCGCAGGACGCGGGGAATCAGGTCCAGGGTCAGCGCAACCGCCAGGCGCTGTTGCTCGATCGCCGGGATGAATTGCTCCGGCTCAAGCAGGCCGCGCCGCGGGTGTTCCCAGCGCGCCAATACTTCCACCCCCGTGCACAGCCTGCTTTCGAGATCGACCACTGGCTGGTAATAGGGGATGAATTCACCGCGGCGCAGCCCGCGCCGCAACTCCGCGGCGAAGGAGCGGCGCGCCGCGCGGCGCGAATGCAGCGCAAACACCGCCAGCGCGGCAAAGCCGGCGGTCAGCGGTAGCAGCACCAGGTATTTGAGGCTCTCATGCAGCACAAGACTGCGCGACGCGCTGGCGATCACGGCGATCGGGTGTCCCTCCAGTCGCCGGATATCGACGATACCGCGCGCGGCTGCCTGCGCGGCATCCCGCCTGACCAGCGTTGGCGCGCCGGCTGCCGCGGCCGCCTCACCCGCCGCGGGATCGCCGGCGTTGAGCATGAAGCGCGTGCCCGCCACCTCGATCGCGATATCGGGAAACCCCAGCTTGCCGGCCGAATGCACCATGTCGGCCAGGTAGCGTCCTTCCACCCAGACCAGCACGCCGTTGCCGGGAGCAGTACCAAAGAACACCGCCAGGGCCGTGTTGCTGCCGCGATAGGGTCTGGCGAGCCGGTATTGCAGGCCGGGCTGCCAGTTCAGCAGCTCACTCAGCGGCACCGCGATCTCACCCTGCACAGCCGAGCAATAGCGCATGCCGCGCGACACCAGCACGACGTCGCGGACATAGGCGGTATAGGCGCCCTGCTCCTGCAACTGGCGCGCCACGCTGTGGCAGGGCGCGCCCACCAGCGCACGATCCTGATAGGCGACGCCAAGCGTATCGGCAAGCGCAAACTCAAGGTTGTCGCGCACCGCCGAGGACACTCCCGCCACGCGTTCGCGGGCATCGTGCGCAGCCAGCAGCGCGATCAGCCATAGCGCCAGGCAGGCGCCCAGCAATGCCGCCAGCAAAGCGGCCCGGCGTCCTGCCGACTGGCCAGGTTCGCCCCACAGCCAGCGCCTCATGTTGCCGCCGGCAGGCTGAGAGTGACCACGGTGCCCTTGCCCAGTTCGCTGCTCAGCGTGATCTGACCCTGATGCACGGCCACGATTTCCCGCACGATCGCCAGGCCCAGGCCGTTCCCCGTTGTATTTCCCTGCCGGTTGGCCCGGTAAAAATTGTCGAACGCCAATCCGGCTTCTTCCTTCGTCATGCCGATACCTCGATCCTCGACCCGAACCGACACCTTGTCCTGCCCTTGCGCCAGCGGTGCGACGGTGACAGTGACTTCTTCTTTGCCGTCAGAATACTTCAGCGCGTTCTCAATGAGGTTACGCACCGCCTGCGTCAATTGCGCGCGGTCCGCCAGTACATGAAGCGGCGCGTTGGCAGCGATCACATGCACCCTGCCCTGCTCGGCGAACTCGGCCGCCACAGTCTCGCGCACAAGCGCGGCCACCTCCACGCGCTCGCGCTCCAGCAAGCCTCTGCTGCGGGCTTCGATGCGGGCCAGGTCGAGCAGGTCGGACAGCAGGGCATTGAGCTGCCTGGCCCGGGCATGGATGGCGTGGTAGATGCCGCTGCGCCGATCCGGCGCCACGACACCGGCGCTCAGCAGCTCGGCGTAGCCGGCGATGCCCGCCACCGGCCCCTTGAGTTCGTGCGCCGCCGCCGAGACGAAATGCGATTTCATGCGATCGTGGCGTAGTTGCGACGTGACGTCGCGCAGCACCAGCACCAGGCCGCCGCCGCTGGCGGCATGCACGATGCGCACCTCGTAGGCGGGCGACACCGCCATGTCGAACTCGACAATGCCTGCGAACTCGCCGCCTGGATGGGCCCGGTCCAGTTCAGCCAGGAGTTGTTCGGCATGGCATGCCTGCCCCGCCGGCCGCCGGCCCCGGTAAAGCCAGTGGACGAACTCGCGCTGGGTGGCGCCGCGCAGTTGCGGCAACGACACCCCAAGCAGTTCGCATAGCGCGGTATTGGTCTCGTCGATCACGCGATCGTGGCCAAAGACGGCCACCCCGTCCGGCATGGCCAGGAACAGACCGCGCAGGTGTTGCTTCTTCTCGGCCAGGATGTCGCGCACCACGCTCTCGCGATCGGCCAGCATCGCAAGCTCGTGCAGTGCGGAGAACTGCCTGACCTGGAAGAACATCACGAGTAAGGTGACCACGGCGGCAATCACGATCACCAGGCGCAAACGGTGGTGATAGCTGGCCAGCGCAACCTCGCTGCTCATGCCCACCAGCACCGCCAGGTTGCGGCCTGGCAGGCGCTGGATGGCGTAGATGCGCTGGCTGTCGGCGCGCCCGCCGGCGTCCGTGACGAGGCCGCCGCGCGCACCGGCCAACGCCCGGCGCAAGTCGGACCCGGGCATCAGGATCTGGCCAGGCTGGCGACTGTCCTCGCTCCAGCGCGCGCGCACCACGAAGTCGTCGGTGCCCGCCAGCAGCACGACGCCGGATGGCCCCAGCGCCGCCCGCGAAAAAACCTCGGACAAGTAGCCCGGATCGAGCGATATCACTACCGCGCCGGCGAAGTGGCCGGTCATCGGGGCTACGATGCCCCTGGATAGTTGCACGGACCAGCACCCGGTGACGCGTCCCACCAGGGGCACGCCGACGTATAGCGTCGGCAGCGCGCGTTTCTCGTGCACACGAAAATACTGGCGGTCGCTCAGGTCCAGCGGTTCGAAGCTAGCGTTGGTGGACGAGCGCAGCCCGCCCTCGCGGTCGAGCACGGACACTTCCAGGAAGGGTTTGGTGGAGAAATAGCCGCTGCGCATCCATTGCGCCAGCGGCAGCACGGGCCCGCGCTCAACCACCACGCCACCGACCAGCGATGCGATCTGGTCGGCTTCGGCCAGCGTGCGTTCGGCATGTTCGCCAAGCAGCCCGGCAATGCGCGCCAGAGTGGCATGAACGTGCCGCAACTCGGCTGCGCGATCCCATAGCGCCCAGCCAGACAGCGCGCCCCAGATGCCGATCAGGATGACAAGGCTTGACCAGAACGGACCCCCCACGGAGCGATGCGCGCCTGCCAATGCCTGTCGGTAGATTTCCAGCCTCATGGGAAAGCTACCAAAAAACGAATATATTGTTCATCACAGCCGTGAATCGCAGCCTTCCATCTAGTCCGCTGTCCGCGCGTGCGGCCGGCGCCCCCGGTGCCGCTGCCCCGATGGCAGCCTGCCCGCGGCGAAGCTTCACAGTATGATCTATTCGGCTGCGCCAGTCCGCACGTCCTGGCCTATCGTCGCGGTACGCCAGGCGCTGCCGGGCAGTTGCATCACGCGGCATTCCCTTCGACAGATCAGCGATGCTTTATCATAATTGCGTGTTTTCCTGGCATTAAGTTGCGCTTTGGCAGCTTTACGAAGAATAATGAAAACAATACGATGCGTAACGCCCCGACCGTACCGGGCGCGCCGCGGCAGTTGACAAGACTCTATGACCGATCTGCGTTTCTATTCCACCAAGACCGCCGCCGAAATGCTTGGCGTGTCCTTGCGCACGGTCCAGCTCTGGGTCGAGAACGGCCGGTTACCCGCGTGGAAGACCGACGGCGGGCATCGCAGGATCCCGGCCGACGCCGTCGACCGCATGGTGGCCGACCAGCGCAACCAGGCGGCGGCACCCACGGCGACTGCCGCAAGACCATTTCGCGTGCTGCTGGTGGAAGATGACGAACACCTGCTGCAGATTTACCGCATGGCGCTGGAAACCCTCAGTCCGCCGGTCGAGATACTCGACGCCACCAACGGCTACGATGGCCTGTTGCTCATCGGCAGCAGCAAACCCGACCTGGTCGTCCTGGATCTGATCATGCCCGGCATCGATGGCTTCCGCCTGTGCCGGACCATCGACGCGCAGCAGGAATTTGCCGCGACCCGGATCGTCGTGGTGACTTCTCTCGACAAGCACGCTATCGCGGACCGCGGCGGCATACCCGCGCACATCCGCGTTTTCTCCAAGCCGATCCCGATGTCGGTACTGCAGTCGCTGGTCGTGACGTTGCAGGTCAGCCCCGGCGCGACAGCTTAGGATAGGCGATGGTGGGCTTCAGCCCCGGCATTATATATCATTTTTTTCACAAAATTTTATAGGGCAGGTTTCATATTTACGCATTCCGCGCCCCGCGAAAACAGTTAGGCAAGCCGCATCGCCCTCACCCAGGAGTTCCCCAATGTCTATCCATGAGCAATATCTGCGCGAAGCGGTACGCCTTGCCCAGGCCAATCGCGCGCGCGGCGGCAGGCCGTTCGGCGCGGTACTCGCGATGGATGGCGAACTGGTTGCGACTGGCGTCAACGACATCGTGCACAGCTTCGACCCCACCACCCACGCCGAGATGGAGGCCATCCGTGCTGCCTGCCGCAAACTTGGACGGCCGAGCCTGAAGGGTGCGGTGATCTACGCCAGCGGCCATCCTTGCCCGATGTGCCTGGCCGCGCTAACCATGACGGGTGTGGAGGCGGTCTACTACGCGTTCGACAACGCCGACGCGGCCCCTTACGGACTCTCCAGCGAAGCCGTGTACCAGGCGCTGCGCCTGCCGTTGACGCCGCCGCCACTGCCGCTCACCCGCCTGCCGGCGGGCATGACGGCGGCCGAACTCTATGGTGCCTAAGGCGGCCACGCGCGGGCATCCCCCCGGCCATCACGTGGCGCGAAATCAAAGCGTACCCGTTTCTGCGTGAGTGCCCGGACCCTGCCGCGTACCCGTTTCTGCGTGGATTTTGCGCGCCCTGGAGGCTGAGCGTACCCGTTTCTGCGTGACATTTTGCGTGGCCCGGAATCCGGGCGTACCCGTTTCTGCGTGATGGAATCCAGGCGGCAATCCGGCCCGCAAACCCGCGGCAGCGCGCGGGACGACCGGTGCCGGACCTCTCCGGAGGATCCTCAGTAGGTCTTGTAGGGCAGGAATTTCCCCGACATTTCAATACGCACGCGGTCGCCGTTGGGGTCGGCCTCGCGTTGCAGGTCCATGCGGAAATCGATCGCGCTCATGATGCCGTCGCCGAACTCTTCGTGGATCAGTGCCTTGAAGGTGCTGCCGTAAATGCTGACCAGTTCGTAGAAGCGGTAGATCAGCGGATCGGTCGGCACCGGGGTCGGCAGCGAACCCTTGTAAGGCACTGTGCGCAGCCACGGTTCGGCCTCCGGCGGCAAGCCGAAGATCTCCATAACGGCCCGCGCGCCTGCCGCGTCGAAGGCCATCTGGCCCAGGCAGGCGGCAGTCGTCCACTCTTTGCTCTTGCCGACCTTCCCAGCTACGTCGGCCCACCGGATGCCCTTGGTGACCTTGGCTTCGATGATCAGGTCGGTTACGTCGCTACGGTTCATTTGCAGTCCTTTCGGTTGAATGTGTCAGGTGTCGCTGGCACGGACGCTTCCCGCTGCGCAAAGTCAGGGAAGCCCGTCCGGCCCGGTACAGGCGGCGGCGCGCGCGCTGTCGTATCGCGCCAGCGCGGAGAACGAGGTGGCGCCCGGCACAAAGGCCTGYAGCGCCAGCACAACAAGGACAATCGGCATCATCACGCCTCCGGC
The DNA here is from genome assembly GCF_056397325.1 of Cupriavidus sp. 05N39. Taxonomy (NCBI): domain Bacteria; kingdom Pseudomonadati; phylum Pseudomonadota; class Betaproteobacteria; order Burkholderiales; family Burkholderiaceae; genus Cupriavidus; species Cupriavidus sp. 05N39. The sequence continues at coordinate 32,174 of NZ_JBFTNE010000064.1, read as the reverse complement.
GCTTTCGTGCGCACGACCTCGAGACCCGGTGCGGCCGCGCGCGAATCCGCGTCACCACGCGCACCCCCGATGCGAAAGCCGCAGGCAATGTGGCGATCGCAGCGTCATGCCGGAAGCGGACCGGCATGGGGACGCTCCCGCCCCCGGCGCAAGGTTCGTGCCACTGCGCACGGTCGCTTGCGCCGTGCACCGCTCCGTCCCCGGCACTATCGGGCGCGCACTGCCACGGGGAATATCGGCGTGGATACGCACCCGCGGCCAGCCGCCGCGCCCCCATGCGGTGCAGCGCCGGGCACGGCCTCCCACGCGCGCGCCGCGGTCTACGTGGCACAGCCATTGCTTGCATACAAGACCGCATGCAAGCAAGAGCGCAACATGCCACGCGCGTGGATGCATCGCCTTTCTCGGCAATCTCCGTGCCGCATGGACTTTCGGATCCCAGCCTCCGCGCGCCTCTTCAGTCCCCGGCCTGGGAACGGCGAAACCCTGGAGAAATGCCATGACCAAGCTTTGCGACGAGACGCTGGCGCACTACGCCCGCAGTGCGCTCAGGCTGCACGGCCTGGAACTGCCGGCGGACGCCGAGGCCCGCGTGATCGAACAGTTCCTGCGCGTCGCCGCGGTGGCGGGGCCGATGCTGGCGCACCCGTTCGATGCGCATGACGCGCCGGCCCCGGTATACAGGCCATGAACGTCCATGATTTCCGCTTCGAGTCCGCGCTGACGATCCGCAGCGACATCGATACCGGCGCGCGCAGCGCACTGGATGTGGCCGTCGCCACGCTCACGCGCATCGAGGCCTGCAATCCGCTGCTGCATGCCTTCACGGCCGTCACGCGCGAACGCGCGCTGGCCGAAGCGCGCCGCATCGACACGATGCGTGCCCAGGGCGCGCGGCTGCCGCCGTTGGCGGGCGTGCCCTACGCCGTGAAAAACCTGTTCGACGTGGCGAATGTCACCACGCTGGCGGGCTCGCGCGTGCTGGCGGGCAGCGCTCCCGCACGGCGTGACGCGGCGTTGGTGGCCCGCATGCGCGAGGCAGGCGCGGTGCTGGTGGGCACGCTCAACATGGATGAATTCGCCTACGGCTTCACCACCGAGAACGCGCATCGCGGCACCTGCCGCAATCCGCACGATCTCGCCCGCGTGGCGGGCGGCTCCTCGGGCGGCAGCGCGGCTGCGGTTGCCGCGGGCCTGGTGCCGCTGTCGCTCGGCTCGGACACCAATGGCTCGATTCGCGTGCCGGCCGCGCTCACCGGCATCTTCGGCCTGAAGCCCACCTACGGACGGCTGTCGCGGCGCGGTAGCTACCCCTTCGTGCACAGCCTGGACCACGTCGGTCCCTTCGCGCGCTCGGTGGCGGACCTGGCTGCGGCCTACGATGTGCTGCAGTATGCCGACAGCCGCGACCCCGCCTGCGCGCGCCGTCCCATCGAAACCGTGAGCGGGCAGGCGCCGCTGCGCGTGCGCGCCGCGCGCCTTGACGGCTACTTCGATGACATGGCCGGTCCCGCCGCTCGTGCCGCCGCCCGGCGCGTGGCCGAGGCGCTCGCGGCAGCGGATGTCGTCAGCCTGCCTGGCGCGGCGGCCGCACGCGCGGCGGCCTTCATCATCACCGGCACCGAGGGCGGGCACCTGCACCGCGAGCACCTCAGGCACAGGTACGCAGAGATGGAGCCGCTCTCGCGCGACCGGCTGGCGGCCGGGCTGGTCCTGCCGGCTGCGTGGTACGTGCGCGCGCAGCAGGTTCGCGCAGCGTTCCGCCACGAAATGCTCGGCGTCTTCGCGCGCACTGACCTGCTGATCGCGCCGGCCACGCCGGTGGCGGCACCGCTGGCCGGGCAGGAGAGCATCGAAATCAATGGCCAGGTGCTTCCCGCGCGCGCCAGTCTGGGGCTACTCACGCAGCCCGTCTCCTGCGTCGGGCTGCCGGTGCTCACGGTGCCGCTGGCGGGACCGGATGGCCTGCCGCTCGGCGTGCAACTGATTGCGCCGCCATGGCGGGAAGACCTTGCCTTCGCCGCAGCCCATGCGCTCGAAGCCATGGGCGTCGCGGCCTGCCCGCGGCCGTCGGCGTTGCTGGCGCTGGCTGCCGCATGAGCAGCGTGGAAATCCGCGCCTCCTCGCGCGCCGAAGCGGTCTATGCGCAGTTGCGCGACGATATCTTCGAGTTCCGCATGTTGCCTGGCGACCGTTTCACCGAAGGCGAGATCGCCTTGCGGCTCGGCGTGTCCCGCACGCCCGTGCGCGAGGCACTGCAGCGGCTGCAATCCGAGGCGCTGGTGCAGGTGTACTTCCGCAGCGGCTGGGAAGTGGTGCCGCTGGACTTCACGCGCTTTGACGAACTGTACGAGCTGCGCAAGCTGATCGAGGTCAACGCCGTGCGCATGCTGTGCACGCACGCCACGCCGGCGGTGGAGCACGGCGCGCTGGCGCGGCTCGCGCAGTTCTGGCGCGCGCCGCAAAAAGAGCGGCTGGAAGACGGCCGCCTGGTGGCGCAGCACGATGAAGCCTTTCACGCCGCGCTGGTCGCCGCGGCCGGCAACCGCGAGATCGCCACGGTGCACCGGCAGCTGACAGAGCGCATCCGTATCATCCGCCGGCTCGATTTCACCTGCGCCGCGCGCGTGACCGCCACCTATGACGAGCACGCCGCCATCCTGGGCGAGATACAGCACCAGTGCGCGGAGCGGGCCGTGCTGCTGCTGTCCGGCCATATCGAGGAAAGCCGCGCCGAAGTGCGCAAGATCACGCTGCACCGTTTGCAGACGATACGCACCGGCGGCAGTAGCCCGCATCCATAGCGGAAGCCATCCCGGGCGCCCGACGAAGCCCGCCCTCCTCAAAGCGTACCCATTTCTGCGTGGGTCCGGAGACCACCGAAGCACGCCGACCGGCCCGCGGCCAAGAGAGTCGACTGCGACCTGAGACGGCTCCCCCGCTCAGGCTGAACGCCAGGGTTCCGCCACGCAAAGACGCCACCGCGCGGGCAGAATCTTTGCGCGAGTTATTTCCGATGTAACGCCACATTACGGGACCGGCCACGGTCCCGTTTTATTTTCAGCCTGCGACGGGCCGCTCGGCAAAGTCCGCGCAACCAATGCAGGCAAGGGCTGGCGGGGCACGTGCAAGGGCAGTCGAAGGCATGCGGCGCAGGATGCGGCGCCTTGCGCAAGTGTGAGCAAGCCTTACAAGTGCAAGCACAACGGCGCCGGCCCGATGGCTACAGTGAGGCCATGTTCAACGCGAAGCCAGTCACGGAGTCCCCGACATGAAACGCGCCATCGCCCTGGTTGTCTTGCTCTCATCCGCAGCGGCCCTGCTGTCCGCCTGCATCGTGGTGCCCCCGCGCGGCGGCCCGCCGCCGTACCGCTACCACGACCGCTATTAAGCGGGCCCCGGTAATCCACACTAAAAGCGCCGACCATACCCAATGCATCGTTCGCATCCCTGGAGCTGAATCATGAAACGCCAACTGCTGCTCGCCCTCACCACCCTCGCCGCCGGCGCCGCGCTTGGCCTGATCTCGCCGGCCCAGGCCCAGGCTTATCCGCCGGGCTATCACGGCAACCCATACATGCGCCCGGCCCCGCCCCCTCCGCGCTATGAGCCACGTCCGGCCGCTCGCCCCGGCCAGGCCTGGGTCCCGGGGCACTGGACAGCCAACGGCGGCCGCTATGACTGGCGCGGCGGCTACTGGCAACACGCGCGGCCGGGCCAGCGCTATGTGCCCGAGCGCTGGGTGCAAAGCCCGCGCGGCGGCTGGGTGATGCGCCCCGGCTACTGGGTACGCTAACGCGGATCCCGCGCCATCGCGCAATCGTCCCCGCCGAGGCGGGGACGATTTCATTTCAGGGCGCGCGGTCTGCGCGCCTGCCCGGCCGCCGCCAAGTGTGTGCTAGGGAACAGTCCCTCCCGGGACCGGGCATTACAGTCACCTCACTACCCGTCACTCGGCTCGCCGCGAGGGCGAGCCAGGCCTCGTGCCGTGTGAAGGAGACGTGCCATGCCAGACGACATGCAGATCGTACCGCTCATCCTTTGCGGCGGCACGGGCGCTGCGGCACGCCGCGATGCGTTCGGCAAGCTGGCAGCCTTCCAGGCCCGCCACCATCATGCGTGAAGCCGACACCGTAGTGCCGCCGGACGCACCGCCATCGCCGCTGCCGCGGCGGCCACGCGTTTTCGTGGCGGGACATCGTGGCATGGCCGGCTCGGCCATCGTGCGTGCGCTCGACGCGCGCGGACAAGCGGAGACGATCACGCGCGGCCACGCCGAACTCGACCTGGCCGACCAGCACCAGGTGCGCCACTTCTTTGCCACGGAAGCCGTCGACACCGTCTACCTGGCCGCCGCCCGCGTAGGCGGCATCCACGCCAACAACACCTATCCCGCCGAGTTCATCCATCAGAACCTGATGATCGCGGCCAACGTCGTGCACGAAGCGTGGCGCGCTGGCGTAAAGCGCCTGTTGTTCCTCGGTTCGAGTTGCATCTATCCGAAGCTCGCACCCCAGCCCATCGGGGAAGCGGCGCTGTTGACGGGCCCGCTTGAGCCCGCCAACGCGCCCTACGCCCTGGCCAAGATCACCGGCATCGCACTGTGCGAGAGCTACAACCGCCAGTACGGCACCGACTACCGCAGCGTGATGCCGACCAATCTCTACGGTCCCGGCGACAACTACCACCTCGATAACAGCCACGTGATACCCGCGCTGCTGCGGCGTTTCCATGAAGCCGGCATGGCGCACGCGCAGCAGGCGCCGGTGTGGGGCAGCGGAGCGCCGCTGCGCGAGTTTCTCTACGCCGACGACCTGGCCGCGGCGTGCCTGCATGTGATGGAATTATCGGAAGACACCTACCGGAAAACCGCGCCGGCCGGCTTCCTGAACGTAGGCAGCGGCGAGGAAGTCAGCATCCGGGAGTTGGCGGGACTAGTGGCAAAGACGGTGAGCTTTCGCGGCGAGGTTGTCTTCGACAGCGGCAAGCCAGACGGCACCCCGCGCAAGCGGCTCGACTGCACGGCGCYCTCGGCGACAGGCTGGCAGCCAGCCGTGTCGCTGCGCGACGGCCTCCGGCTGGCCTACCTCGATGCATTGCAAAGCGGCACGCTGGCCCACGGCACGGCACCGGCGCAACCTGGGGAGGCCTGACATGAAACCACTGCTTCGCCATTTCGCAAAACGTGACCCGTCCCCGCTCGCCGCGGCGAACGGCCCGGCAACAAGCACTGGCGCGCTATGGCCGGGCCAGGTGGTCTTTCCCACCGGCAGCGCGGAAGCCGGAACCTGGCGGCGGCGCCTGCAACTGGTGCGTGCCATCACACTCAGTCCCGGCGCGCTGGTGGTACTGGCCGGTCAGAGCCGGCTGGACAACTGGGCCATGTTGCTGGCCAGCATGGTACTGGGACGGCGGCGCGCTGCCTTCTTCCACGGCGCTGCCTTTGCCAGCATGCCCGGCCGTTTCGGCGCGCTGGCCGACGCGGTGCTGCTGCGCCATTGCCATGGCGTCTTCGTCGGCAGCGAGCGCGGGTGCGCGCGCGCCATCGCCGCCGATGTGCCGCCGCGCAGGATCTTCGCCTGCCGCCCGCCCGCGGTACTGCCGGACCGGTTCGATGCCGGCACCGCGCTGCGCGAGCGCATCGAGCATGCGCCAGCGCCACATGCGCCRAATTTCCTGCACATCGGCACGCTCACGCACGCACCGGCCTTGCTGCTGCTGCTACGCGCCTTCGCCGCCGCGAGACAAACGTGGCCGGCCGCCACGCTGTCGCTGGTCGGCACCGGCCCGGGCTACGGGCGGCTGCGCGCCACGGCCAACGCGCTGGGGCTGGGCGCATCGGTACGCTTCCTGGGCACGATGGCGCAACCGGATTTCGCGACCGAATATCGCAAGGCGAGCTGCCTGGTACTGCCCGATGCGGCCCAGCGCTGGCATCCGCTGGTGCGCGAAGCATTGAGCTACGGCTGCCCGGTGGTGGTCAGCGTCAACAACGACGATGCCGGCGAACTGGTCCGCGATGGCGTTACCGGCCTGTACTTCAAGGCCGGCGATACCGCCGCGCTGGCGGGAAGCCTTGCGCAAGTGCCCAGGCAATTCGGCGATGCCGCCGCTACCGCCGCCCGTTGCCAGGCGATCGCGCTGGAAGACACGCCCGCATCGGCGGGCAGGGCCATCGCCGCCGGCTGCATGCGGATCATGGCTGCCGAGGAATAAGTGCGCACCGAACCCGAGCACCGAGGCAACCCGATACCATGAAGATACTGATGTACTGCCTCAACTACGCGCCGGAACTGACCGGCATCGGCAAGTACACCTGCGAGCAGGCCGAATGGCTGGCCGCACGCGGACATGAAGTACGCGTCGTCACCGCGCCGCCGTACTATCCGGCCTGGCGTGTCGGAGAGGGTTATCGCGCGTGGCAGTACCGCCGCGAGCAACGCGGCCCGGTGGCGGTGTTTCGCGCGCCGGTCTGGGTGCCGCGGCGGCCCGGCGGGATCACGCGGCTGCTGCACCTGGCGAGCTTTGCCTTGTCCAGCCTGCCCAGCGTCATGTGGCAGCTACGCTGGCGCCCGGACGTGCTGTTTGTGGTGGAACCACCCCTGATGTGCGCGCCGGGTGCGTTGCTCTTCGCCCGTTTGAGCGGCTGCAAGACCTGGTTGCACGTGCAGGACTACGAAGTGGACGCGGCCTTCGCGCTGGGGCTGCTGCGCCGGCCCTGGCTGCGCCGCCTGGCACTGCGCGTGGAGCATCAACTGATGTCGCGCTTCGACCGGGTCTCGTCGATCTCGCAAGCCATGGTCTCGCTGGCGTGCGGCAAGGGTACGCAAGCAGTGCGTACGGCACTGCTGCCCAACTGGATCAACCTGCAGGAAATCGGCGCCGGCAACGCCGCGATGGCCCGGCGTGCGCTGCAAATCCCTGGCGAGGCCATAGTGGCACTGTATTCCGGCAACATGGGGGCCAAGCAGGGCCTGGACGTCATGGCCGAAGCGGCACGCCTGCTGGCGGGCCACGAGCGGTTGCACTTCATCTTCTGCGGCGACGGTGCCGGGCGGGCGGGGCTCGAAGCCGCCTGCGCGGGGCTGCCACGGGTGCGCTTCCTGCCCTTGCAACCGGCCGGGATGTTCGCGTCGCTGCTGGCCGCCGCCGATATCCACCTGCTGCCGCAGCGCGCCGGCGCCGCCGATCTGGTCATGCCGTCGAAGCTGACCGGCATGCTGGCAAGCGCTCGCCCGGTCGTCGCCACTGCGGAGCCGGAAACCGAACTTGGCCGCGTGGTCGCCCAATGCGGCGTGCTGGTGCCACCCGGCGACGCCTCCGCGCTCGCCGACGCCATCGACTCGCTGGCCGCGCAACCCGCGTTGCGCGCGCATCTGGGTGGCGCCGGCCGCCGCTGGGCCGAACAGCACCTGGATCGCGAAATGGTGCTGGGCGACCTGGAAAGCGCACTGTTCGCGCTGGTCAGCCACCACCCCGCGGGCGCGGCCAAGGCGGTCGGGCTGGGCGGCGAATAGCGCGCGCCGCTCCGGCGTTCACGTCCTTCCACGGAAAGTGCCTGCCGGTACGCCGGGACAAGTGCGCTTTCGTACGTCCCGGCGGCGGCACGCTTCACCCCGCCTCGCCGGCCCGGGTTGCCGGGCCTTCCGAACCACATTTACCAGAGCAGCCCCCGACGTTCTCCCCTGCGAGTCGGTAGCAAATCCGCCGGCCGTCCATCAGACCTCCGCCACTCGTCCAGAGGTAGGAAACCGGACTCATCCTTTTGCATTAGTCCTAATTGGCCATCCTCCCAGCCATTGGCGCAAGACCAGAAAAATTACGCCCGCAAGCCAAGTTTCAATAGTGGAGCAAAGCGGTATCAGGTGATATTCAGCCAACCCCCGAAAGGGTGAAATAAAGTCGAAAGTGGACCTCCCGGCGAGAGTATCCGTTTCACCGCTGAAACTTTCGCAAAACGATTTGTTTCACCTCTGAAACTCGGTCCGGAGCTATTTGAATGACGCTTGGCTAACACCGCCAAGCCAGTCCCATCAACGCTTTCCGGATTGTAAAAACTCTCTCAACCATCCTTTTGACAGGTTGAGAAAGGAGCGCTTGCATTCCCTCCAACCAGCCCATAAGATGATTTTAAGCCTGTTATGGGGCGAGATTTCTCGGGGTAGGGTTCGGGTCCTTCTTCTGGCTGCGCTGACATAGTTCCACCCAAAACGGAGCACAATGCAGCACGGAAGCACGGGGTTACAGCGTACTTTGCAGGCGCCGCCAGCGTGCGCCATGCAGGCTGGCATTCCGTAACGCAAAAGCGTCCCGCACTCCCTGCTCCGATTAACGGGGAGTCATAAAAGCATGAACGCGTTGCTGATAGAGGAGCATCCTTTGCTCAGTCTCGGGCTGTTTCAAATGCTCGAGAACATCCACGGTACCGGGCACGTCGTCAACCTCTCGCCCACCGACATCGCCCACCTTGATGGTAGTCATCGCAACGCCGACCTGATGGTGTTCGGCATGCCCGCCGATACCGTTTCCGGCTGGCAGCAACTGGACCGCGTACGCGAACTGATCGCGCCCAAGCGCATCCTGGTGCTGGCCGACGCACTCCCGCTGTGGGTACCTTCCGCCGACAGTGCGCGCAATATCTGCGGCTGCCTGCCCAAGTCGGCATCGTTGCCGGTAATCGAAGCCGCCATCCGGATGGCGGCTTCGGGTAGCCATGGCCTGCTGCTCGCCACCGAGCCGGGTGTGGGAGCGGCCCCTGCCGCATCGCGCTCAGCCCTGCCGGCAACGGCTTCGCTCGCGTCGGCAGCGCYCCTGCCGCTGGCTGTCGCCGTGCAGGCCGATCCGCACGCGGTCGCCGCATGTGCCGCTACACCGCGCTCGGCACTGCGCAGCGCGCTGGCCAGCGCGCAATCGCTGTCGTCCCGCACCGACGACGCGGAGCCCAGTTACGACGAAGCGGAAATGCTCAAGATCACGCCGCGCCAGTATGAGGTACTGGTACTGCTCGCACGCGGCCATCCGATCAAGACGGTCAGCCGCATGCTCAATATCTCGGTGGCGACAGTCAAGAGCCACGCCTGCACGCTGTACCAGCGGCTCAAGGTCCGCAACAAGGGCGAGGCTGTCTATGCCGCCCTGCAGCGCGGCGCGACGCTGGATTGGGTCAGTGGCGACGAGCGCGTGACCACCATGGCGTCGGCAAGCGCCCGGCGCACCGAGGCGCACAGTGCCGGCAGCGCCGCGCTCTGACGACGCCAATGATACGGCGGCCGCGCCAGCAGTGCGCGTCGCCGGCCATCGCGGCGCCTGACGCCGCGACGGCGGAGACAGCACGCCGCCTCTGAGAACCGCTCGGCGAGGAAATCGGCAAACGCAACCGGTCCATGGCAAACCTGCACCGGCCATGGCGTGCGTTGCCGCGAATCGATCGGCCCGCCAAGTACCTGCCATGGAGGGCATCATGCCAGCCAGCACATCCCTGCCGAGCTTCTCGCTCTGCATCTGCACCCGGAATCATCCGGCCGGTCTGCGTCGCGCGCTGCATTCCGCGCTTGCGTCCTCAGTGCCGCCGCACCAGCTACTGGTATCCGACGACAGCACGAACTATGACACGCGCCAGATGATGCGCGCCGAGTTTCCTGCGGTGAGATACCTGGAAGGGCCGCGACGCGGGAATGCCGCCAACCGCAATCGCATGCTCCCGGTCATCACGGGCTCCCACGTGCTGTTCATCGACGACGAGACGGTGCTTGGTCAGACGTTCCTGCAGCAGGTGGCCGAACGGATCGCGGATGACGATGTCTATCGCCGCGGCGGCACCGGCGCCGCCACACCACTGATCGTCACCGGCCCCAGCCTGAGCGACGGGCAGAAGTGCAAGCCGAAGAAGAGTTCATTCCTGGGGTACCCTTCGCTGAACTATTGCCACGGCGAGCGCCTTTGCTCGGTGATGCTGCACAGCACGGTGTTTCCATCCGAACTGTTCCGGCATGTCGCATTCGACGAGAGGCTGGCCGGTGGCTATGACGTGATCGACCTGGCCAGCCATGTCGTGCTCGACGGCGGGTGCCGTATCGAGTGGCTGCCGAGCGCCGCCAACCAGCATATCCCCGGCGCCGAACCCCTCGACGCCGGCCACCTGGCCGAAGCCTCCCGCATCTATGCGACGCTCCACCGCTACAGCCACTACCAGCACCGCCGGGTAAAAGCCGGGATCTTCCTGCTGCTGGCACTGACGCACAGTCTCGCATCCAACCTGCATCGATCCGGACTGCGTGGCGCGACCGCGTTTTGCGCCACAGCCCGGTCGTTGTGGAACCATCTGCGCAGTCCCGCCCGCGCTGGTATTGCCACCACATCGGGCGACATCGGCGCAAACCTGACGCAAGGCTGAGGCCGCTGGCCGCGGCGGCCCTTGCGTACCCGTTTCTGCGCACGCCTGCGGCAGGCTGTTCCCGCACCGGCCAAATGCGGCACCGCACTATGTGTGCTAGCAAACGGTTATCCGTGCACACCGGCAGTACAGTCCAAAAACCGGCCCTCGTCCGCATTGCACGCGGCACGGCAGGTCGCCCTGGCATCGTGCCGAGATCCGGCTCGCCGCCCGGCGCGCTTTGGGTTGCTTGGCAAGAATCACACTCATCGGACATCGGAACGCTATGGGCGCAAACGAAGTGGAACCTCTCGGTCATGTGGCGGCAAGCAGCCAGGACAAAGCACAAGGCTCGCCACGGGATGCGCGCCGGCGGCGCGCGCTGATTACCGGTATCACCGGCCAGGATGGCTCGTATCTGTGCGAGTTCCTGCTCAACAAGGGTTATGAAGTGCACGGCATCAAACGGCGCAGTTCGCTGTTCAACACCGACCGCATCGATCACCTCTATGAGCATCCGCAGGCAGAAGACCGCCGTCTGGTACTGCATCATGGCGATATGACCGACACGGCCAGCCTGGTCCGCGTGGTGCAGCAGTCGCAACCGGACGAGATCTATAATCTGGCGGCGCAAAGCCATGTGCAGGTCTCGTTCGAGGAACCGGAGTACACCGCCAACACGGACGCGCTCGGCACACTGCGTCTGCTCGAAGCCGTTCGGATCCTGGGGCTGGAAAAACAGACTCGCTTCTACCAGGCGTCCACCTCCGAACTGTACGGCCTGGTGCAGGAGATTCCTCAGAAGGAGACCACGCCCTTCTATCCACGCAGCCCCTACGCGGCGGCCAAGCTGTACGCCTACTGGATCACCGTCAACTATCGCGAGGCGTATGGCATGTATGCCTGCAATGGCATCCTGTTCAATCATGAGAGCCCGGTACGCGGAGAGACCTTCGTGACCCGCAAGATCACGCGCGCGATCGCCCGCATTGCGCTCGGCCTGCAGGACACGCTGTACCTGGGGAATCTCTCGGCGCTTCGTGACTGGGGCCATGCGCGCGACTACGTGGAAATGCAGTGGCTGATGCTGCAGCAAGCCGTGGCGGAGGACTTTGTGATTGCCAGCGGCGAGCAGCATAGCGTACGCGAATTTGTCGAGCGCTCCGCGGCCGGACTCGGCATTACCGTGCGTTTCGAAGGCGAAGGCGTGGACGAAGTCGGCGTGATCGCGCATGTCGACAAGAGCCGGCCGGAGCTGTCCTCGCATTGCAAGGCCGGAGACGTGATCGTACGCGTGGACCCACGCTACTTCCGCCCGACGGAAGTGGAAACCCTTCTGGGCGACGCCACCCGCGCGCGCGAACGGCTGGGCTGGTCGCCGCGCATCGGCTTCGAAGAACTGGTGCGCGAGATGACCGAGTCAGACTTCTCCGCGGCGCGCCGCGATGCCCTGGTCAGGATGGCCGGCTTCCGTGCCTACAATCATCATGAATAGGAACACACGGCGTATCTTCGTGGCGGGCCACCGCGGCATGGTGGGATCCGCCATCGTCCGGGCGCTGCGCGCTGCCGGCGAAACCGACATCGTCACCCGCTCCCACGCGGAACTCGACCTGACCGACCAGCAACAGGTGCGCGAGTTCTTTGCCACCGAAGGCATCGGGCAGGTCTACCTCGGCGCGGCACGGGTCGGCGGTATCCACGCCAACAACACTTACCCGGCGGAGTTCATCCAGCAAAACCTGATGATCGCGGCCAATGTCATTCACGAGGCCTGGCGCAGCCATGTCGAGCGCTTGCTGTTCCTCGGCTCGAGCTGCATCTACCCCAGGCTGGCCACCCAGCCGATCAGGGAGACCGAGCTGATGACAGGCGCGCTGGAGCCCACCAACGCGCCTTACGCCATTGCCAAGATCGCCGGCATTGCCATGTGCGACAGCTATAACCGGCAATATGGCACCGACTATCGCTGCGTCATGCCCACCAACCTGTATGGTCCCGGCGACAACTACCATGCCGAAAACAGCCACGTGATACCGGGCTTGATCCGGCGGTTTCATGAGGCGCGGATCGCCGGCGCCGCCACGGTGGCGGTCTGGGGCAGCGGCACGCCAATGCGGGAGTTTCTCCACGCTGACGACCTGGCCGAAGGCTGCCGCCACGTGATGGCAATGTCCAAGGATGCCTATCAGGCCTGCGCCGCGCCCACGGGGATCCTCAATATCGGCAGTGGCGATGAACTCACGATCCGCGAACTCGCGATGGAGGTGGCCCGGGCGACCGGCTACCGCGGTGAAATCCGTTTTGACGCGACCAAGCCGGATGGCACGCCGCGCAAGCGGCTTGACTGGAATGCACTGGCGCAAACCGGCTGGAATCCGCGCGTCAACCTGGCAACCGGTCTGCGCGGGGCCTACGAGGACGCGTTAGCCAGCGGCCTGCTGGGCCCCGCGCAGACCGAGGCAGTTCCCATAACGTAAGAGGCCAGCGGTGYGACCTGTTGCCACGCGATGGCCCGAGGAGACCGACATGATGCAAGATCTGTCATCGTTCAAAATGCCAGAGGGCTTCCGGGGACGCTCAGCGTTTATCGTACAGCTGTGGTGGATCGTCGAAGCGACGCTGTTCCGCCACTCGCTCCGCCGTGCCGACGGCTTCCGGCGATGGTTGCTAAGGCTCTTCGGCGCACGGGTAGGCAAGGAGGTCATCATCCGTTCCACCGTGCGCATCACCTATCCGTGGAAGATAACGATCGGCGACCATTCCTGGATCGGTGACGATGTGGAGCTCTATTCCCTGGGCGAGATCATCATCGGAAGCAACACCGTGATCTCTCAGCACAGCTACCTCTGCGGGGGCGACCACGACTACCGCTTGCCGGACTTCCCGATTCGCTCCCGAACGATCCGGGTGGAAGACGAGGCGTGGGTTGCCTGCCACGTCTTCATCGCACCCGGTGTCACCATCGGCCACGGAGCCGTCATCGGTGCCCGTAGCGCGGTGTTTGAAGACATGCCGGCAAAGATGGTCTGCGTAGGCAGCCCGTGCCGTCCGATCAAGCCACGACTGCCGGAACCGGTTCTGAAGTTCGTGGAAAGCGCGGCTTAGCCCGCGCCTTTTGCCGTCATTCCCATGCGGTGTCGCGCGGCCGGCAATCTCGTTGCCGAGCCAATGGAATGCCGCGGCCTGCCGTCGTCGCCCGGGACCCGCATGGGCGCCCCCCGGACGCACGGACCGGTTCAATCCATCTGTGCGCTCCCACACAGTATCGGCAAGACATAGTTCTTGCCTGAAGAAATGCTGCACTGCTACATTCTTTACTGGCCAGGGTAATTCCAGAGCCGCTACAAAAGCCAGCAAATCAATCGTCGCCTGACATTCCGCGATGGCCAAGCGCAAGCTTGCGTCGTTGCAACACAATGCCATGCCGACTCAGTTGATATTGGTCCGCAATGGCATCGGGGTGAACGGCATAAGCCGCGAACCCAGACCGGGGATGCCGACTTTCATCTGTTTTCTCGGCAACCACAGGCAACCAGGCCTGTGGCGGACTTCTTTTGCGCGTATCTCGCCGTGGGACAGGTATCTGAAAATCGTTATTTTCATGGACTCGACCCCGCCGATGAATACCCTATCCTATCCAGATATCGCCCACCCGACGGACAGCAGCACACTGGCAAAAAGGGAGCCGTCCGAATTCACTTGGTCGCCAGGCCATCGCGATGACGAAGGTGCGGGCACCGCCGTCAAACCCTATTTCGAGCAGCTCCGCCCCTACCTCGCCGCCAACACCATGCTGCGCGGCACAATGATCCCTGCGGTGGATATTCCGCACGCAAGCGCTGGCATGAAGGCGAACGCACACTATTTCAGCCATCCCCGGTGGATGGAGGACTGGCTTGCAGCCGTACACCGCTACCCGGAACTGCGCGAGCGCTGGCATGCCGCCGTGGGTACGCTGGATGGAAAGGTGCTGATCGACATCGGTTGCGGTCCGGGGAATTTACTCGCCACGCTGGGAGGTCGGCCGCGCATCGCAATTGGCGTCGATATCGCGCACGGAAGCCTTGTGCACGCTGCCAGGGTCGGCTACGTGCCACTGCTGGCGGACGCGCACAATCTGCCGTTAAGGTCGGGGGTGGCGGATATCGTTGCCATCAATGGGTCGCTGCACCATTGCGATGACATGCCAACGGTGCTCAGGGAGGCGGCACGCCTCGTGCGGCCCGGCGGCACGCTGATCCTAGACCATGATCCCCAGCAGTCCGCCTGGGACTTTCGCGGCCTGGCGTTGATCCTCTGGAACCTGCGCCTGCCAATCTACCGCTGGCTCAAGCGCGGGGGGCATTGCGCCGAGGACGATGAGCAGTCCTGGGCGCAGGCAACGGAGTTGCATCACAGGCCGGGCGACGGCATTTCCGAGCAACTACTCCGCTCCACGCTGGAAGGCCTCCGGTTCCGCATCGACATCTATCCGCACAACCACTATGTGGGCAAGGAAAGCCTGGACGGTGTCATGGGCCGCCAGCCGCTGAAAATCAGGGTGGCGCAAAGACTATCCGGCATCGACCCCAAATCCCGAGCCGCTGCGCTGAGCCTGCTCTGCGTGGCCAGGCGTGAGTTCGCAGACCGCGCCGCGCCGGGGTAAGGCGACGCCCCCGCCAGCCAAATGATGGCTGGTGTGTCCTGCCGAACATACGCCCTCCCGCACCAAAGGCAACACTTGGGACCATTGCGAAGGCCTGGGGCGAGGCGCCCCAGGCGCTTCATCGGGAGAACGCCCGCAGGCCAGGGGACGCGGGGCGCTGCCTACGGCCCGCCGGACAACATGCCGGCTTTGTCCCTCCCATCCGCGAGCAGGCTGCCCGGCGGTCTGCCTTGAAATAGTGAGAGGAGTCAGCACATGCGTATCCCGCTCAACGCGGTGTGGGACATGGTAATGATCGCGCTGATCGTCTCGCTGGTCAGCATCTGCCATTCCGTGTCGCACGTCAGCACGCCCACGTTGCTGGCTTCGTCGTTCATGCTGGCGGCCGTCATCGCCGCACACTGGGTGATGCACAACAATGAGAGGCTCCCGTCGATGGCGGACGCGGCCGTTCTGCTTTTCGAGTTGATGTTTCTGCTCCTTGCGCCGAATGTCCAACTGGCCTTGCTAGAGGAGAACCTTGTCAACACCTCGGTTCTCAACGAGACGTACGCCGTCATCACGAACCTGCTTTGCATGACCTTCGTGCTGAGCTACCTGCTCGCCAGGCGTTACATCCTCATCCGCACAAGGCGCCATTCCGTTCGTCCGCCGACGCGCCATCCCTCCACCCGGCTATCGGTGCGTCGAGCGCTCTTGCTGGTACCGGTTGGCCTTCTTACCGTCTACTTGTCAACGCGGTCCATCGAACTGGTCACGCTGGGGACGTTCGAATCATCGCCCGCCTACCTCCTCGAGCAAAAGTTCTTCTGCTTCATCCCGGTGCCGATGTTGTTCATGATTGTCGCGGCAAAGCGGACCCGCTTTCTGAAGGAACCGGTCTGGATTCTTTTCTTCCTCTTCTTCCTCGCCTGTGTACTGGTGAACCTGAACCCCGCAATCGAGAAACGCAATACGCTCGGTCCGGTCTATTTGGGGCTGCTGTTTCTGCTGGTTCCCGGGCTGGCCCGCACGTCACGCGTCCAGATCACCGTGCTCCTGCTTCTGATGGGGGTGTTCTTCCCCTTGTCTTCGGCCTTCACGCACAATCAAGTGGAGTCCTGGGATCTCAAGGCTATACTCGATCCCGATCTCTACTTCTCCCACTTTCTGCAGTTGCACTATGATGCCTGGGCGAATCTCCACACCATGGTGGAGCTCGTTGACCGCCAGGGAATTCAATTGGGCAGGCAGCTGCTTGGCACGTTCCTGTTCTTTGTTCCACACACCCTCTGGGAAACCAAACCGCTGGCCACGGGCATCGTAATCGGACAGTACTTGTCAGCAAACTACCAGATGGATTTCGACAACTTGTCGGCACCTCTGGTCGCGGAAGCCTATGTCGACCTCTCCGTGTTTGGCGTCGTCATCGCAGCGGTGGCGCTTGCATGGGTAACGCGCTTGCTTGATAAGTTCTGCTACTCGGACAATCCTCTGGCGCAGGCCGCGGGAATCTATTTTTCCCTCTATCTGATCTTCCTGCTGCGCGGCGCGTTGATGGTCGCCGTCGCCTACGGCTCGGGCGCGGCGCTGGCCTTCTTTGCGGTAGACCGTGTGATGCGTTACCGCCGAAAGCGCGCGCGAGCGCGCATTGACTCGCTGCCGGCACACCCGGTCACATCCTGAGCAGCGTCGGTCTCGCTGATCGACTCCCGAATGCCGCCGTGGCCCCTGGACCGCGGCGGCGACACCGCGCTACCGCCATCGCCAACGTCGAGCAGTGACTCGCCACGCGAGTCGGTTCGGCGTCATGCCGCAGCTGGCGCGCGCCACGCCGCAGCCGTCGTCGATGCAGATGCGCGGCCCGCGTTCCGCCCCGAAGCCGCGCTGAATCTGTGTGCTAGCAAACGGTGCTGACAGCATGGCAGCCGTACATTGGCGTCAAACCGCCATTCCGGAGTTGGCGCCACTCGCGTTGCAAGTGGATATCCGAGGCTGAGGGAACTGAGAGGCAGGCAGGATGATCGACATCTATCACAACATGCTATGGCCCAAATACAAGGGCGCGGTCTTCAGCGAGGCGTTCTCGCATGCACGCCAGCTTGGCCGGAGCGTGCGCTTTTCTCACGTAGTACCGACTGACGGCGGCCGCACGTCAATGAGTAACGTCGACGCGAGCTATCACAAGTATCCGCATCGAGTGCTGTTCGACCTCCCCTATGAAGCGATCCCCCGCTGGAAGCTCTGCCTGCGGCTGGTGCAGGAGGTGTGGCGCTCGCCGGCTGACATCGTGGTGATGCCCGGATATCACCTGATCGAGTACTGGGCCATGCTGCTTGCTTGCATGGTGCGCGGCAAACGGCGCGCCGTCTTCTGCGACGCCACGGCCATGGATCAGCCTAGCAATCCGATCAAGCATCGCCTGAAGGTATTCTTCTTCCGACACTGCGACGGCGTATTCGTCTACGGACAGCGCGGCTACGCCTACGCCGTGTCGCTAGGGGCCGAGCCGTCGCGGGTATTCGGCCGTTGCCAGGCGGCGGCCCTGCCACATGGGTACCGCCCGGAACACGCAGAGAAGCGTCGCCTGGAACTGGCGCCATCGCCTTCGTCGCCCAGGTTCCTCTTTGTCGGACGAATCTCGGAAAAAAAGGGGGTCAAGGACCTTCTGCGCGCCTTTGCCCTGGTCCTGCGCGAGCATCCGCTCGCCACCCTGGTCCTGGCCGGCCCGTGTGATGACAGGCCATCGCTGGACCGGCTCGCCGGCGAACTCGGCGTGACAGCGGCAACGGAGTTTCTTGGCCCGATGGCCATTGACAAGCTGGCCGCGGAGTATGGCCGTGCCACGTGCCTCGTGCTGCCAAGCCATAGCGAGGCGTGGGGCCTGGTGGTCAACGAGGCATTGAGCTATGGCTGCCCCGCGGTGGTCAGCGATCATTGCGGCTGTATTCCGGAACTGGTGCTGGAAGGAGAGACCGGCCTGACGTTTCCGGTTCGCGACATCCAGGCACTTGCCGGCGCCCTTGGGCAGGCGGTACGGATCTTTAGCGATGTCGAAGTCACGGCCCGCAGGTGCCTGGAAGTCATTGGAGAGTTCACGCCGGCGGCGGCTGGACGCACCATCGTGGACGGGTGCATCACGATCCTTGAGGAGGCACGACGCTGAACGTTGCCGCGCAACGCACCGGCGGGCTACGCCGCGTGGTGCCGCGGCCCGAGCAGGCGCACCTCGGCAAAAGCCGCAACAGCGGCGCCAGGCACGCCACGGAAACACAAGGCTATCGATGCTGAGGAACAGCATGTCCAATCGAGTTATCTTCCTGGGTCCACTGCCACCGCCCGTGCATGGCTATTCCGCGGCCTGCCTGCGCATGCTGGAACACTTGCGCAAGCAGGCCAGCGTCATCACGCTGGACACTGGCTGGGCGGGCACCGGCAAGCTCGCGCTGGCAGGTAGCCTCTGCCGGCGGTTCATGCTCTGGATCCGGCTCCTGTACGCCTGCCTGTCGCAGCGGCCCCGCTCTTTCTACATGGGCATATCAGGCGGGCTCGGGCAAATGCTCGATATCCCCTTTGCACTCACGGCACATCTCTTTGGCTTGAGGATCTTCATCCATCACCACAGCTTTGCCTACATCAGCAGGGCGCGCTGGTACACGCGCGCGCTGCTATGGTGCGCGCCGGGGGCCACGCATCTTGCGCTGTGCGACGGCATGGGCGAGAAGCTGATGCAGATATACGGCCTGCCCGCCACGCAGGTACGCGTTCTGCCCAATTCGAGCCTGGTTGACTTCGAGCAGGAGGATGTCCCCCAGCCATCGCAGCGCCACAAGCTCACGATCGGCTTTCTTTCGAATATCACCACGGCCAAGGGCATCTTCACCTTCTTTGCCCTGGTGCAACGCGCCCAGGAACTGAACCTGGACATCGATGCGCGCATCGCCGGGCCTGTCGCGCAGGAAATCCTTGCGGATTTCAACGCGGAGCTCGCCCGGACACCCGCCGCCCGCTACGTCGGCGCGGTACATGGCGAAGCCAAGCATCAGTTCTTTTGCGGCATCGACGTGCTGGTGTTCCCCAGTACATATGCGAACGAGGCCTCTCCGCTTACCGTGCTTGAAGCCCATAGCTATGGCATTCCGGTCATCGCCAACGACCGCGGCTGCATTGCCTCGATGATTCGCGGCGACGGCGGACTCGTAGTCGCCCAGGGAGCCGACTTCGTAGCTGGCGCGCTTGCGTTCCTGCGCAAGCAACAACCCCAGCTTACGCAAATCACTCACTTGCAGGCATCGCTGCGCGACCAGTTCCGGATCGATCGCGAGCACGCGGGAGAAACCCTGGGTCAGATCGTCCAGATGATATGCCACGCTGAACATGCACGCTAACGGTCCTGAATCTGAAATTCGTTGAGTAGATAAGCCTGCCGAGACGGCGTGCACGCCTGGGCATGAAGCGCGGTAAGGCTAGAGCCCTGCGAGCTAGCGCTGCAATAGCAGTTGGACTCCATGGCACCCACTGCAAACCGCCTATGTGTGGCTTGCCGAACGGTGCAAGCATCCGCGGCGCGGTACGTTTGTGTAGAGCAATAGGAAGTTCGTGCCGGTTGTGCAGTGTTCGATGCGATGGCTGTAGAAATGGCAGCCCACGGGAAACGCGACCAACGCTCCCCAGTGGACACGATCGACACCTCCACCCAACTAGATCCTGACCTATTGCCCAAACTATGCGCCGGCACCGTCCTTGCATTTGAACGTCCTGTGAGAAGCGTCAAATCCGAGCTTTGGGGTAACTGTTAATGCCGCTCATTCAAGCCGAAAAGGCGCCGAAGTCTCTCGCTCGGCTTTCCTCATATCTCTTTCTTGTTCAAATCGCGGCCTATGCCTTGCCGTTGGTGACAATACCGTTGCTGACGCGCGCCCTGGGCAGCGATGGATACGGTCGCCTCATTGCTGAGCGTCTGCCTTCTTCCAATTATGTTGCGCGCCGAAGGCGCAGCGATGAATTGGCTGATTGTGGAAACAGGAATCGCCATTTGCATGATTCTGATGGTGAACAAATCAAACATCCCAAAATTGGCTCCAAGATGAAGATCTCCATCATTATTTGCTGCTTCAATTCCGCAGACCGGATCACGCAGACGTTGAAGCATTGCGCCTATATGGCGCAATCTTGCCTGCCCGCAGACCAGTGGGAGATAATCGTTGTCGACAATAATTCCAGCGACAATACTCAAATGCTTGCCAGGCTCGCGTTGAATGAGCCTGATTGTTCCGCACTTAGAATTGTCAAGGAAGGACGACAAGGATTGGCATATGCGAGGCGGACGGGCGTCTTGGCATCACGCGGCGAATTCATCTGCTTTATCGATGATGACAACCTGCCCTCGGAGGATTATTTTCCGGAAATTATACGGATCTTTGAAAATGAGCCAAATATCGGACTGATCGGCGTTAGTACGCGATTGCCCACTGGCTCACGATTTCCCGACGATGTTCAGGTACATGCCACGAGCTATGCCGTGGGACGGCAATACGATCAGAGCGGCCGCCTCGATCATGGCTCTCCAGTCTGGGGCGCCGGAATGGCTTGTCGAGCAGCCGTTATCATCAGGCTCTATTGCTTTGGTTTTGTTCCCATTCTCAGCGGGAGAGCAGGGAAATCACAATTGGCTGGCGACGATACGGAACTATGCTTGGCAATTAATTTGGCGGGCTATGACGGATGGTACCAGGATAGCGCGCAAATTGTACATGCGATCGATCCTCGCCGGATGAACCCGGTCACCCTGAGGAAGATGATTTCCGGCTTCTGTGCAAGCCGCCCGATTATTTCGCGATACGCGAAAATTGCAAATGGGATGACGCTGGCAAGAACCATCGGATTTGTTCCGCTCTATTATCTTTCGACCGCCATCCAGATAACAAAGCTTACTTGCATCTCCCTAAGAGAGCGAGCGGAAAAATCATCAGACATGGATCTCTTATGGCCGAGAGTCAGAGGGCTATTTATTGGCTRCTTGCTACTCGCAAAAAAATACCGAATGCAATCCGTGAACGTGAAGAGAATTGATATAGTCAAAGCGACATTCAAAGAATGAGTGAGGAGTTTCTTGTTTCAATGCTGCCTGCGACGGCGACGGAGTAGTGAAATGAATATACTTCATGTTACCCCAACACTCAATCCCGCCACTGAAGACGTTTCGGCGTACGTATCTCAGTTCTGCCTTCAACTTGAATCGATGGGGCATACATGCAACGTCATAACCCTCGATAGCAGCAAGGAAGCGCGCCATTGGCCCCCAGATATCTCCTGGGAGGCGGTTGTCGATAAAAATTCCAAGTTCGGTTTTTATTCAGATCTCTGGCACCTACTGAGTCGGCGTGCAGCCGCGGCCGATGTAGTGCTGATTCACGGCCTTTGGCAATTGCACTCCATCATTTCCGGGCATATTTGCAGATCGCTTGGCGTCCCATACTATGTTTTTCCACACAGCACGCTGGACCCGATCATAAACAAAAAATACCCATTAAAATACATAAAGAAAATAATATATTGGCTCGCCTTTGAATGCAAAAATCTAAATTCGGCCAACGATATATTTTTCACGAATCCCGAAGAACAGAGAAAGGGAATCACCGCTTTCCCATTTACAAAATTCCAGGGAAAAATTGTTCCGACAGGAATTAAAAATTCCGCAAAAGATTTGGAGCAGCTCGCCGACTCCCTGGCGCAGCACAGACCGAACGGCACTCATGCGAGAAGGCTCTTGTTTCTCGGTCGGCTGCACGAAAAAAATGGCTGCGATATATTGATAGATGGATTCTCCAGAGCACTCTCCTCCGTGGAGGATATCGAACTCGTTTTCGCGGGCCCGGGGCCGGAGGAATATATCAAGGAATTGAGAGTCCGCGCGGACGCCGGCGCCGGCCTGGGGAGAATACATTTCACTGGATTAGTCGAAGGCGATGAAAAGTGGGGACTCCTGTCAAGCGCGTATGCCTTTATATTGCCGTCACACCAGGAGAACTATGGCCTGGCCATTGCTGAGGCATTAGCCGCTTCAATACCCGTAATTATTACCAACCAGGTAGATATTTGGCGAGAAATACAGAGTAGCGGTGGAGGAATTGTGAGTTCGGACGATGCAGAAGGGGTCTGCTCGGCAATCATCCGCATGATGCTATTGCCCCGGGAGGACTGGATAGCGATGCGTAATAGTGCGCGACGCTGTTTCGATCGAAATTTCGATATCTCCGCTGCGGCGTGCAGGCTCATCGAGGCTATGGATTGAGGAAGATTCCGATATACGGAATCAAACGACGGAGAGGGCACTCATTTTTCCGAGTCGACAGATTCCAAGGAAAGCCAGCTCCGCTGCGATCGCGGGCATGCCGCACGGAGCGGGTATCCTGAGCACGGCAGGCCGGTCATCCGCCCGGCCGCCCCGAATCGCGCCTGGCACGACAAGGACCGTCCTTCCTACAGGAACTTGCGCAGCACCGCGCTTCCAAGGGCGCGCAGCGTCGCCAGCGGGCCGAGCCTGGTCAGCAGGATTCCGAATTTCTCCAGCCGCTTACGGTGCGGGTGCGCTGCGCTCATTCCGCTTTCCTCTGTCGACGACAGCGTCACGCCGAGATAGTAGAACGCTTGTTTGGAGAAGCGGAGGTAGTACTGCAGCACAAAGTCCAGGTCGGCGTAGATCGGCCAGCGCTCGTCATACCGCAGATCGCAGATCCAGAATGCCATCGCCTGGTGGCAGGCATGGATGATCCCGGCCTTCAGCACATCGACGACATCCGCGGACTCGTGCCCACGCACGCTGATATTGTCGCCATACACGAGACGGCATTCCGGCTTTTCCCCGACCGCCTCTGCGATTCTCTTCAGGGCGAACTCATCCGCGAAACAGTCGCCCGAGTTCATGAAGTTGACCCAGTCCCCGGTGGCATGGCACAGGCCCTTGTTCATGGCGTCGTAGATGCCGCCGTCCGGCTCGCTGATCAACACATCGATTTCCTGCCGTCGCGCCTGCATGAGTTCGACCGACCCATCCTTCGAGCCGCCATCGATCACAAGGTACTCCAGGTCAAACCCAACGCGTTGCTGACTGGCCACGCTGTCCATGGTGCGCGCCAGACCATCGCGATTGTTGTAGTTCACGGATATGACGGAGATTCTTGTCATCTCGAACCCTGAAAAAAAGCGGCAAAAAAATAATCGCTGCCATCAGGAAAGGGCGGCCCGGGTTGCGGGACGTCTCCAGACAGACAACGACATGCTCTCCCGGTTTCCCGCCGGCGTCAGGGTTTCGGCTGCGCACGAGCCGGCAGCAGCCGAGCGCGGTACAGTTACCTCGGCTGACGAAGAATCCGTAGCGCGCCCCTTGGCAGCATCCATAGCGTGGTGACTGAATTGGCGACAATCAGCGCGATCACAACGTACTGGAAATTGATGTTGCCCGTGAGCAGAAGCAGCGCACCCAGCACGCCAGCAACCATCAGCTCGGACATGCCCACCCTACTCAGACTTGCGAACGCCTTAGCCCCCATTAACACCGGAATGYCCGCCTGCGTTGACACGATGATCGCAAAATATAGCGCGCATAGCGATGCCGTGGCATTTGAGATCACAAACTCGGACGATGTCCAGAACGTAATGACATAACCACCGAGAACCGCTGCCCCGGCAATCACCAGGACGCCGTAGGCGGTATAGAGCAGGCTCAGCTTCTTGTAGAGCGCAAGGAGCCACTGTGTATTCCCGTCGAGAAGATGGCGATGGGCTATCGGCCAGAGCGGCTGGTTGATCATCCATACCGCGCTGCTCAGCAGCATGTTGGCCCTGAACATCAATGCAAGCAGGGCCGCATCCTGCGCGCGTCCGGACTCATAGCACAGAAGCACCGCGCCCTGCTGCAAGCAGGCGCCAGAGAGTTGCGCCAGCAGGAAGGCCCTGGAATTCACAATCAGTTCCCTGGCCAGGCCCGGCGCACGAACCCCATGCGGCAAGCCAACCCGTTTCAGCACACTGGCGAAGCAGCCGAATTTTGCCAGGATGAAACCCAATTGGCTGGCGACGAACAGGGACACCACGTCCGCCGTGGCGTCCGACTGGGACGCCACGTAGATGAAGAGGACATTCAGGATGTTGGACGCGGCACCAATGAGGTTGTTGACATGCTGACGGTTTTGTCCCTGGTTGACCGACTCTCCGAGCGAGAATACGAAGATCAGCGCATTGCAGCACAATGCGGCAACCAGCAGATTGAAATACTCCGCCGAAAACAGCTTGGCGCCGCTGCCCTCCAGCACCGGCCGGAACGCCAGCGCCAGCACGATGACCGCACCAAGCAGTGCGCTGAGCCATAGTGCCGACTCAAGCACCACGGCCGGCAGTGTGCCTTGTTTGCGTTTGTCCGCGGCATGCGCCGACACCGTCGGCCATACGCCGATCGCCACCAGGGTCAGCCAGGTCGTGATGCCGTAGTAGACCATGATCGCGCTGAAATCCTCAGGATTGAGCACTCTCGCGAACAGCGGGATGCTGATCACCTGATAGGCAACGCTGGACCCCTTCGAGACAAAGGAGCTCATCACGGCGAGCCGGATCGACCTCATATCCTGCTTCTCTTCCGCGTTCGCCATGGCATCGCCGAACTCAACGGCCGTAGCGGATTGGGCGTCCGTGGCTCCCTTTCCTTGCATCGTTCATTTCCTCGTGATCGGCTCGCCTGCCGCGCATCACTGGCGCTGATTCCGCCATGGTGCGGGATGCCGTTGAAACTAAAAATGTGCGCCAGCAAACAATGCGCGCGGCGGGCCCCATGGCGCAGCGGCGTGCCACACGAGCCGTGTTGGCATGGCGATCAATTCGGGCGCGGGCGATGTCCTATAAGTCTCCATAGCGCCGCAGCGCGATGCCGGCGCTCTTGAGCTTCGCAGCCAGTTCGGCGGGCTGGAGCAACGGCGCGGACTCGTCCCGCCGCCAGGGTTCGGCGAAGCCGGGATGAACCGACATCTCTGTCACGCCATCGCGCAGGATTGCCGGCAACCGCAATGCCCAGCCGGGCTCGCGCGGGTCCGCCGCGATGTAGTAATCGGTATGCCGAAGTCCGGAAAAGTGATGCAGCAACCATACGTTCAAGGCACCGCGTATCGCATTCTTCTGGAAATAGCAGTTTTGCGGCCGGCGGGCCCATTTGATGCCAGCCTGCAACATCTCCTGTTTGATCGCGCGGATGACCGCGGGGTACTTGTGCAAATGCCCATGCCCGTCGACATGCGTGACCTGCACGCCGTGATCGCGCAATTCGGTGAGCTGCTGGCGAAACGCCTCTCTTATATCCTTCTCCGCGAGCAGGCCTGCCATGGCGCGTACCCGCTGTGCCTTGCACGGCCGAAGCATGCCGTCGCCGCCGCAAAGGGACGACTTCCCAGCCTGTGCTGCAAGCCGCCCTTCGACGATATTGAAATGCAGGCCGAATGACAGCTGCTTGCGATGCTGCCTGGCGTAGTCATAGGCCAGCCTGGACGCGGGACACCCGGCCAGGATGGTCGCGCTGGTGAGAAGACCGCCTTCGAAGCAGGAAATGGTCGCCTTGACGGTGTCTTCGTCATACCCGAAATCGTCGGCGTTGATGATCAAGCTTCGCATCGTCTTCTCCAGCGCTAGCCGGGTTGCAGGAAGGGAGAAGGCGTGGCCCGAGGGCAACCCCGAGCCATGACACGCCCCTGCACGCAGGCTACGCAACGCTACTGCCTCAATCCGTGCGGCCGCCCACACTCCATCCCGATTCCGGCCACGCGGCGCAACCCCGCGGCCAGTGTGCGACAGCGCACCGAATCTGAACGAGCGGCTTTCTAAGATGCGATCATCCGTGGACATGGCATGCCTTGCGATGTCCGTTTGGAACAAGCATGGAGAATACCGTGAACGCATGCAATGATGAGCCAGAATTCCGCACCGGCGCTTCGCTTCGCAATACGATTCTCTCGCGCCTGACCTTGCTCGGCGCCTCCGCTTTGCTGGCAGCCTGCGTTGCCGCCTCGCCAGGGATGACGATGAGTTCCCGGGCCTCTACCACCGCGATGGGGTCGGACGCCGAGGTCGACGTGACGCCGATCACCCTGGACCTGGTTCGTGAACTGAAGGGCAAGAGCAGGCCGACCAATCAAAGTGTGGAAGAACTGTACGCGACACCGCAGCCTTACCGGATCGGTCCCGGAGACATCATTTCGGTGGTGGTCTGGGATCACCCTGAACTGGTGTTCCCGACGCAGACGTACAGCATCGGCGCCGCGTTCGAGATTCCGACCTCCAGCGGCGGCTCCAATGTGCCCGGCTATGTGGTCAGCGCCCAGGGCGATATCCAGTTCCCGTATGCGGGCGTGCTGAAGGTGGCCGGGAAAACCGCCAACGATGTGCGCGACCAGATGGCGCGCATCCTGTCGCGGGTGGTGAAGGATCCCCAGATGACGGTCCGCGTGCTGGGCTTCCGCAGCCAGCGCATCTATGTCGACGGCGAGGTGAAGACGCCGGGCATGCAAGCCATCGACGACGCGCCGATGACCCTGGTGGAGGCGCTCAACCGCGCTGGCGGCGTATTGAACCTGACCGGCGACAACAGCCGCGTGCGCGTCACTCGCGGGGAGCAGAGCTGGTACGTCAACATCCCTGCCCTGCTCGCCAAGGGAGTGGATCCCGCACGCATCATGCTGCGCTCCGGCGACATCGTGCGCGTCGAGCAACGCGAGGACAGCAAGGTCTTCGTCACCGGTGAAGTGGTGCGGCCGGTTTCGCTGCTGATGCGCAACGGGCGCATGTCGCTTAACGAGGCGCTGGGAGACGCGGGCGGCGTCAACCCCGGATCCGCCAACGCCGAGCAGATCTTTGTGATTCGCAAGTCGGCCACCGATGAACCGAAGGTGTTCCACCTGGACGGGACCTCGCCGATTGCGCTGGCCATTGCCGAGGGCTTCGAGCTCGAACCCAAGGACGTGGTCTATGTCGACGCAAAAGCGGTGGTGCGCTGGAGCCGGGTCATGAGCCTGCTGATCCAGCCGGTCGTGGGCACGGCAAGCATCGCTCGTCCGTAGTGGAGACGGCGATGATCCGCTCGATCCTGGTCGTTTGCCTGGGCAACCGGTGCCGCAGCCCGATGGCGGAGAGCCTGCTGCGGCGCGCCTTGCCCAACTGCCGAGTGCGCTCGGCCGGACTCGACCCGCCAGTGGGCGCCACCGCCGATCCGCGCGCCACCAGCCTGCTGGCGATGGAGGGCTGCACCCTGGAGTCCCATCGCGCCGTTACCGTCGACGAATCACTGATCGCCGTCTCCGACCTGGTGCTGGTGATGGACAACGAGCAACGCGACGAGCTGGAACGGCTCTACCCGCAGGCACGCGGAAAGACATACAGGCTGTGCGAGTTCTCACATGTCGATGTACCAGACCCCTACGGTGGCTCACAAGGCATGTTCGTGCTCGTGTTGGGGTTGATCAAGCAAGGGGTTGAATCGTGGTCGGCTCACATACAAGCGATCACGCCGGCAAACAGCTACGGGGAAGCGTCATGAATATAGTCAATTCGCGGAATCAGGCTCCGGAGACGTGGGACGATGGCGGCAAGCCGATCGACTTTACGTCCTATGTCGATGTGCTGGTCCGCTATCGCCGCACATTCCTCGTCGTCGCCGGGGGGGTGATCTGCGCCGGGCTGGTTTATGCGATGCTGGCCAAGCCGGTCTATCGCGCGGACATCGTCGTGCAGGTCGAGGACAGCAATGCCGGCGCTGGCGCTGCCGGCAAGCAGACGGCAAACGTCACGCCCGTGTTTGACGTCAAGCCGGCTGCCTCCGCGGAGATCGAGCTGCTGCGCTCACGCATGGTGGTGGGCAAGGCGATTGACAGTTTGCATCTCGACATCAAGGCCTCGCCCCGTTACTTCCCCGTCGTTGGGCAAGCCATCGCCAGTTTCAACAAGGAGTTGTCGACGCCCGGGCTGTTCGGCTGGGGCGGCTTTGCCTGGGGCCAGGAAAGCATCAGCGTGGCGAGCCTCGAAGTCCCGCCCAAGCTGGCCGACAGGACGATCCAGCTGACCGCGCTGGGCGGCAAGCAGTACCGCGTGAGCTTCGCCAGCAACGATGTCAGGTCGACCGGCACCGTGGGACAGCCGCTAACCATCGACACACCGCAAGGCAAGGTCAGCATGTTGGTCAGCGAGCTTGATGGCCGACCTGGCAGCGTCTTTTACGTGCAGCAAATACCCCGCGCCGCGGCCATCGAGGAGTTGCAGGAGAGCCTCATGATCCTGGAGCGCGGCAAGCAGAGCGGCGTGATCGGCATGACGCTCGAAGGCAACTCCGCCGAGAAGACGGCCGCCATCCTGAATGAAATCGGCGCGGAGTACGTCGAGCAGAATGTGCGCCGCAAGGCTGCGGAAGCCGAAAAATCCCTGGCTTTCCTCGATCGTCAGCTGCCCCAGCTGAAGCAACAGGTGGAAACCGCGGAGTCGCGCTACAACGCGATGCGCAATCAGCGCGGTACCATCGATCTGAGCGAAGAGTCGAAGCTCATCCTTGGCCAATCCGTGCAAATCCAGACGCGCCTGCAGGAACTCAGGCAAAAGCGCCAGGAGCTGATTGCGCGTTTCACGAGCAATCACCCGACCATCGAGATCATGGACTCCCAGATCGCCAGCCTGAATGCACAACTGAATGGCGTGACCGGGAAAATCCAGAAGCTGCCGGATGTCGAGCAGAACGTGTTGCGCCTCATGCGTGATGTCAAGGTCAGTACCGAGCTCTACCAGTCGCTGCTGAACGACACCCAGCAACTCAGGCTGGTGAAGGCAAGCAAGGTCGGCACGGCACGCCTGGTGGATACCGCCGAGGTACCGCTCAAGCCCGTGCGGCCCAACCGCAGCATGATTGCCGGCGTGGCGCTGGTGCTGGGCTTGCTGCTGGGCCTGCTGGCGGTTGTCGTGCGGCGCTTGCTCGACGGTGGCGTCAGCGATGCCGACGAGGTGGAAAAGTCGACAGGACTGACGGTGTACTCCACCATCCCCTTCAGTGCGCAACAAGCACGCCCGGAAGCCGCCAGGAAGGCGGGCGGCAAGGACGGCGGGCGCTGCGATGTGCTGGCTCACCTGGAACCCGGCGACCCGGCCATCGAGAGCTTGCGTAGCCTGCGCACCGCCCTGCAGTTTGCCCTGGCCGGCAGCCGCTCGCGCGTCGTGGTGGTCACCGGTCCGGCGCCGGGCGTCGGCAAATCGTTCGTCTGCGCAAACTTCGCGGCGGTGCTGGCCTCCGGCGGCAAGCGCGTCGTGCTGGTTGACGCCGACCTGCGCCGGGGCAGTCTCAATCATCGCTTTGGCGTGGCGCGTAGCCCGGGCCTGTCGGAGGTGTTGACCGGCACGCCGCTGAACCAGGCGATCCGCCGTCAGGTCCTGCCTGGGCTGGACGTCATCCCGACCGGCACCGAGCCGCCGCACCCGGCGGACCTGCTGCTCAGCGAGCAACTGGATACCCTGCTCGATACCTTGAAGGCACAGTACGACGTTGTGCTGATCGACACGCCCCCGGTGCTTGCCGCTTCCGACGCGGGCATCCTGGCAGCCAGGGCGGGCGCGGTCTTCATGGTGACCCGCGCCGACCAGACCACTGTCGGCGAGATCACGGCGGCGGACAGGGCCATCCAGCAAGCCGGCGGTGAGATCAAGGGGGTACTGTTCAACGGCCTGCGTATCGATGGCCGCTGGTACAGGGCGCACTACCACTTCGGCAAGTATCGCTATCTCAACCAGTACGGCACCTCACGCATCAAGCGCGCCTGAACCGCCGCTACGCGCAAAGGGCCGATGCCGTGAGGGCATCGGCCCTTTTCCTTTGATGGCCGTGCGCAAGACAAGCCTCGCAATGGCAGTCGAAAACAATGACTGGGGGACAGGGCTTCCGGCGCTCCCGGCTGGACGAAATCCAGCCCTCGCGGCAGCGCCAGGCGGTCTGCCGCGGCAGCCCTATGGATTCGCGGAGTTGAACAGCCCCGCGGTGCGGTAGGCGGGCTCGGACGCGAGGGGCGGCGCTTGTGGCGATTCATCCGTGGCCGCGGTGTCGGCCGCCAGTTCGGCTTCGTGCCGCATGACGTGCCGGACCAGGAACTCTGCGAATGCCTGGCGGCTCGCGGGCAGGAACAGCGAATGGTCCAGGCACGGCAGCGTGTGCAGCTTCACCCGCTCCAGCTCGCTGAGAGCCTTCATGTCGCCCCCGAAGCAAAACGCTGCTTCCTCCAGGCCGAGATCGCCCGTGCCATAGAGAAAATCGGTATACACGCCACGCCGGTTCAGCTCGCCCATGGCATGGCAGGCGAAACCGCTGACCGTGGCGATGTCGGCCGCGCCGCGCAGCCGTGCCATCAACCTGGCGTGGCGCTCGGCGGCACGGCGCGCGACCCGGCCAGCCAGGCTCGACACAATCGGCCATGCGTGAATCTCGCCGCTCAGCAGGCGCTGCCAGTTTTCCGGCTTGCGTGCCGCCACGAGGTAGCCTCGTATCGATTGCAGCTTGCTTCCGGCCGCGGCGTCGTCCGCAAGATCCCAGCGGAACTTGACGAGATTCGCCATGACCAGCCCACTGACACCCGCGTTGGCAAGCGCCGCGTGCAAGCTGAGATAAGCGCCCGAGCAGACGCCCGCAAGCACGATGCGCCTGAAGCCCCGGGCTCGCATCCACTCGACCGCGGCGCATACGTCCGCGCACGGCGGCGGCGAATAGATGGAAGGAATGCTCATCTGCCTTGCCGCTGCCGGGCTGTCGCCAAGCGCGGCTACGTCGAGCCGCAAGGCAGCCACGCCCAGGCGGGCGAGCTGGCGCGACAGCGTGACGAAGATCCTGCCATCGCCAACATGATGGTTGCCACCGGTATTCGGGAAAATCACCGCGGTGCCGGCCGGCAGGCGCTCGCGTGGCGCGCAAAGGATGCCGAACAGGCGCCCCCCGCCCAGCCAGACCGGCTGTTCGAAGCCGCCATCCACCTGCAAGCCCTGTGTCTGCCTGACGCGCGGTTCGCCGCGGTGCGGCCGCAGCCGTGCGGGCGCGGCGCCGGGCCGCAGCCAGTCGAGCAGTCTCCGCCAGGCCCGCTCGGGCACGGTGGCATACTCGGCCGACTGCATCATGGCGGGGTATTCGTCAAACCCGCCAAGTTCGACTTGCACTCCCGCCGCTTCGTAGCTCGCCGCCAGCGACGCCACCGCCGAGGCCGTGCCAGGCCAGGCATCCAGCATCAACACGCGCGGCGCCGGGCAAGCCCGCCGGCGCGCCAGGTTCAACGCGCCGATCCGGGCCACGGTTTCCGGTACAAGGCGGAATGCCAGGACTTGCTGGGCGCCGTCCTGCGCAGGCGCCACGGCGAGATCGGGAATCGCCCTGCTCAGCCAGTTGCCGTGGAGTGCCCGCAACTCGCGCAGGTAGGTACGGCCATTGGTCGCGGGCGCCAGCAGGATCAGGCCAGCGGCAGCCGTGCTGTGGTGGGTAGCCATGGCTTCAGCCGCAAGCACCGCAAGGGTTGCCCCGAGGCGCAGGCCGCAAAGCACCACCCGTTCGACGCCGGCCAGTTCGCGCAGCCGTGCCGCGGCCGCGACAATGCTCGCCACGGCCTGCTCGACGAACCTGGGGTCATCGTCGCCGCCGCCCGAGTCCCCGCTGCCCGGATAGTCAAAGCGCAACGCTGGCAGGCCCGCGGCGGCAATATCATCAGCCAGGTGGCGCCAGGCGCGATGCGACCACATGGCTTCGTGCCCGCCCGGCGCGCAGAGGACCACGCCGGTTCTCCCGGTCTCGCCGTGAAGCCAGCCGGCACAGCCATGCAATATGACGCGCTTCATGCCGACTCCCCGCTCGCGCCCGCCCGGGCGCTGCTTTCGCCTCCGATTGCGGCGCTGGCAAAGCCCACGCAGAAACGGGTACGCTCGCCAGCGCCAGGCACTATGCCATCCGCTCCACGCCGGCTGCGCGCTCCAGCTTTGGCACGCTGGGCGCGGGCAAGACCTTCGCCGCCATCAACCTGGCGGTGCTGTTTGCCGAAGCCGGCCAGCGTGTGCTGCTGATCGACGCCGACATGCGCCGGGGCAAGGTGGCGAGCTGGTTCGACCAGGGGGCTGAAGGCGGTCTGGCGGAGATAC